>JAGHSP010000297.1 GCA_018065815.1 Candidatus Sodaliphilus limicaballi
CTACAGAGAAAATTCAATAAATTTACTTACTTAATAATTTTTGTGTATAAATGAACAAACTTAAAACACTTTTGTTACTTACTCTGGGAGCTGCCGCTCTCACCGCTCAAGCACAAGAGATTGATGGAGCGCAGCATGTTATAGACCAACTAACTGCTAATGGTGGATATTGCCAAACAATCTACTACTCCGCTTCATATCAGAATGACACAGGTGACGATGCGACATTACCCACAGGGCACTCTAACAACATGTATATCAAAGACAGCTTTGGTAAAGCCCGCTTTGTAGATGGTAATCGTACTGTTACAGTCAACGGAGAAGAATGTAAAACTGTAATTCTCCAAAATGCATTTGGCGGTCTTTTTGACTGGACATTCTATATTAACTCTTATTTCTATACAGGATATTGGGCAGTTCAGCCTTATGATGAGTGTTTCCCCGTAAAAGGTGAAAACGGCAAGTATGTGCGCCTGCACATGATGTCATCTGTTAGTCCTGATGATGGTTATTTTACATTTGACGACAATCTAGCAGCAAGAACTCAAGAGTATGAGTTTTTAAATAGCTCTGCTATATGCCTTTGGACCAGCGAAGGTGATGGTGACTGGATTAAAAACACATGTGGAACAGTAGCATGGCCACGCGATCATTTTGATTATAGTTTGTATCTTTCCCCATTTGGAGGATGTCGATGGTATTTCCTTCGTCTTGCTGTGAAGAATGGTGATTATCAGAACCCCAGAGTTACCGACACAGAGGAATACCACTATGACTTCTATTTTGCAGAGTTCCGTCATTACAATCCCAACACAACTGTAACAGACATCTTATTGACTTCGGCAGAAGAGGACGCTGATGTTAAAGCAAATCCTGATAAATACAAGCGTGAATTTCATGCAATGGCAGAATTAGATGGTGAAGACTTCTATGTTTACAACTTCTCTGATTTCGGTCCCAACTTTACGCAAAAATTAGTTGATGGTCGTGGTTATGGACATGGAGAAAGAGCTACAATTTCACCAATGACCGGTAAACTTTTACCCAATGGTATAATTTCTATTCCTCGTCAAGCAGGTTATGTTCACTATGAGCGAGCTTATGAGAGCCAGAATTACCAAACTTTGGGGAAAACAGTAAACACTGAATACTTTGATTATGAAGACGGTAAAACATATCCTGTATTAGGTCGTACTGATTTAGACCCATCACTCTGGGCGTTCACTACATGGCATGACTGCAAGTCGGCTGGTGTGAAAACCGATGCAGCAGGAAACTACAATCGCGAATCTCTTGAACTTCAAGATGAGATTACAGGTTCTTGGGAGAATGGCACCCCAGTGCATCACCATGCAGATAACAATAGCGCAGCTGCAACCAATCCTTGGGTAACAGATGGCGGTACTTGCCGCACTCAACAAGACATCTTGCTCAACATTAATCCCTATGTTTATTGCACCGACGAGCAAATGAGCAATGGTGAATTTGACCACAAGGATGACAACCGCGGAGGTATCTACAAACTCACTCACCTTGACATCAAGCAGGACATCACTCTCGACCTTGCTATTAATAACAGCAATGGTGAGATTGTAAAAAATATGCAGAAAGTCATAAAAACGGATGGCCAAAATAATGTCATATCAGAACACGTGGCTGTTCCTGTTGAATTCACAGTTAACGATAATGACCAGTATGTTGACCACTACGAACTGTGCATCCACGAGTGCAACGGTATCCACGATGTAACTGTGGCTAGCGACGAGGCTTTTGCCAATGCAGACAGCCCTCTCAACGAGGCTATGAATGATCTCGTTTACACTTACACTCTCGAGAAGGACAACTACTCGTCTGCTCTCCGCGATACCGATGGTCCAAAACTCTACAAGGCTTACGTTGAGTCAGGCGAATATGATAAAGAAACTGGTGCCCCCATCTACACCAAAGTCCCCAACTTTGACCTGCCCAAGGGACGCGACTATGTGACTATGACAATCTTTGTCAAGGCAGTCTATACCGAGGAGTCGGGTCTCGCACCCACCTACCACAGCCTGCAAAATGTTCACGTCAAGCACGACACCATCGTCACCGGCATCGACGACATCAACGTTGAGAGCGTGAAGACAAGCAAGGTGCTCGAGAACGGCCAGGTATTTATCATCAAGAACGGCGTTAAGTACAACACTATGGGCCAGAGAGTGAAATAAACCCTCTACCCTAGCACACCCATAACCAAGGGCAAGCCTCACATCACAGGCTTGCCCTTTTTAAATTATATTGTTGAAGACCGCAACCTTGCACGTTTCGAGGTAGCGGTCTTCAACCGCGATTTTATTACACTTCACACCCCCCACCGGCAGTCGTTTCACTCCCTTCGGTGGGGGTTATGTGCCCAAAGCAAGCTTTGTGCGTGTCGGCTTTCAGCCTCTAATTGTTAATATATATTCAATGAAAAAAATCAGTGAGATCCGTGAGATCGGCGCGGGGAGTTCCATTGGTGTATGGTTGAGTTTTCGGGGTAATCATGCTAAATTATTTTAATTTCTAGAAATCATATTCCCTACTCTCACGGTGATTAATAATAAAAATCGTATCTTTGCGTTTATAAGATATATATCACCACTATGAGCAAGGAACTGATTCTATGGGCCGACGATGAGATTGACCTCTTGAGGCCTCACATACTGTTTTTACAGAACAAGGGATTCGAGATTGTGACCGTGACCAACGGCCGCGATGCTCTCGACGCCATCACGCAGCAAAACTTCGACCTGATCATCCTCGACGAAAACATGCCCGGCATCAGCGGACTCGAGGCATTGCAGGAAATCAAGATACAGCAACCCAACGTGCCCGTCATCATGATCACCAAGAGCGAGGAAGAGAACATCATGAACCAGGCCATAGGCAGCGAAATCGCCGACTACCTCATCAAGCCCGTCAACCCCATGCAGATTCTCCTGTCCATCAAGAAGAACCTTCACAGCGTGGACCTCGTGGAGCAGAAGGTAACGGGCGACTACCGCCAGCAGTTCATGAACATCAGCATGCAGATTGACCAGGCAGCGACCATCGACGACTGGTATGAGATTTACAACACCCTCGTAAGGTGGGAGCTCACCATAGCCAGCGCCGGGTCTAACATGGAGGACATGCTGCTCACACAGAAGAACGACGCCAACAACGCCTTCTGCAAGTTTGTCAAGCGCAACTATGAGAAATGGCTCACTGCCGACGAGCACCCGCTGCGCAGCAACGAGATATTCAAGACCCACGTCATGCCGCTGCTCGACGCCGGCGAGAAGGTGTGCTTCGTAGTCATCGACAACTTCAGGCTCGACCAGTGGAAGACCATCTCGCCACTGCTCAGCGACTACTTCAACGTGGACAGCGAGCAGCTCTACACCACAATCCTGCCCACCGCCACGCAGTATGCGCGCAACGCAATCTTCTCGGGACTCATGCCCGTCGATATCGAGAGAATGTTCCCCGACCTCTGGGTGGATGAGGACAGCGAGGAGGGCAAGAACGTCAACGAGGCCCCGCTGGTGCAGACCATCCTGGACCGCTATCGCCGCAAGGTGCACTTCTCCTACAACAAAGTGAACGACAGCAATGCCGGAGAGAGACTGCTGCGCAACTTCAAGTCACTGGCCAACTTTGACCTCAACGTGCTTGTGCTCAACTTTGTGGATATGCTCTCACACGCACGCACCGAGAGCAAGATGATACGCGAGTTGGCTAACACCGACGGTGCTTACCGCTCGCTCACCGAGTCGTGGTTCCGCAACGGCTATGCCCTCGAGTTGTTCAAACTCATGGCACGCGACGGCTACAAGGTGGTGCTCACCACCGACCACGGCACAGTGCGCGTGAACAATGCTATCAAGGTGATAGGCGAAAAGAACACCAACACCAACCTGCGCTACAAGCTGGGTCGCAACCTCAACTATAACCCCAAGCAGGTGTTTGAGATCAAGCAGCCCAAACGCTACGGCCTGCCCTCGCCCAATGTGTCGACAACCTATATCTTCGCCACCAACCGCGATTTCTATGCCTATCCCAACAACTACAACTACTACGTGCAGTATTACACCGACACCTTCCAGCACGGCGGCATCTCCATGGAAGAGATGCTAGTGCCGCTGGTGACACTCTCGGCCAAGTAAAAAGTTCTATTATACCCTCTCCCACGGAGACACAGAGGTCACAGAGAGAAAAAATCAATCTGAAATCGGCGTGATCCGTAGTTTGTATTTTATCGGGGAAGCGCTGTGCCTCTGTGGTGGAAGTAGCAGTTGTCATCGTCGTCAAAAACCAGTCATCGTAGCGAAAGCGTATCGTAGCGAGCAACGCGAACGCATCGTCATCGTTTTTTAGTCATTCGTTCTTCGTTTTTTAGTGAAAAAAGCAGTAACTTTGCATGATTTATGGAAGCAAAGAAAACAGTATATTTCGAGACTTTGGGTTGCAAACTGAATTTTTCAGAGACTGCCACCATGGGGCAACTCCTTGCCGAGCAAGGCATTGAAGCAGTTCCCGATGGCGGCACACCCGACGTGTGCGTGATAAACACCTGCAGCGTCACCGAACTTGCCGACAAGAAAGGACGTCAGCACATACGCAGCCTTCACAAGCGTTACCCCGAGGCCCTTATCGTGGTCACCGGTTGCTACGCGCAGCTCAAGGGCGATGAGATAGCGCAGTTGCCCGGAGTGGATATCGTGCTGGGGCAGGATCAGAAAGGCGAGATTGCCCAATATGTAACCCGCTGGTTTGGCGACCGCAACAGTGTGGAGAGCATTACCCCCACACGCGACATCAGGCGCTTTGTCCCCTCGTGCGAGTGTGGCAGCCGCACCCGTTACTGGCTAAAGGTGCAGGACGGTTGCGACTACTACTGCAGTTACTGCACCATCCCCATGGCACGCGGACGCAGCCGCAGCGGCTCCATCGAGAGCATCGTGGCACAGGCACAGGACGTGGCGTCGAAAGGCGGCAAAGAAATCGTGATCACAGGCGTCAACATAGGCGACTTCGGCAAGAACACCGGCGAGCGTTTCATCGACCTGATACGTGCATTTGACCAGATAGAGGGCATAGAGCGTTACCGCATCTCATCGATCGAGCCCGATCTGCTCACCGACGAGATTATCGAGTTCTGCGCTCAATCACGTGCGTTCATGCCCCACTTCCACATACCATTGCAGTGCGGCAACAACGAGGTGCTCAGGCTCATGCGACGCCACTATGACCGCGAGCTCTTTGCCGAGAAAGTGCACCGTTGCCAGGAACTCATGCCCGATTGCTTCATCGGCGTGGATGTGATGGTGGGCAGCCGCGGCGAGACCCCTGAATGCTTTGAGGACAGCTACAACTTCCTCGACTCGCTCTCGTTGCAGCATCTCCACGTGTTCCCTTATAGCGAGCGCCCCGGCACCATGGCGCTGCGCATCCCCTACGTGGTGAGCCAGCGCGACAAGCAGGCTCGCGCACAACGCATGATTGAATTGAGCGACCGCAAGCAGCGTGAGTTCATCGAGCGATACCTGGGCACCGTGCGGCCCGTGCTCATGGAGGCTCCGCACGGTGACGCACCCATGCACGGCTTCACCGACAACTACATACGCGTCAACGTGCCACACCGCCCCGAGCTCGTCAACACGGTGGTCAACGTGCGTCTCGACAGCATCGCCGGCCCCGACCTCACCGTGGATGCTACGATTGTGTGACGAAACTTGAATAATCGACATTTCGACTTTTCGAGAGAATTTTAATAGAAAATGAAGAAAGTAGCAGTAATAATATTAAACTGGAACGGCGCTGCATTGCTGCGCAAGTATCTGCCCAGCGTGGTCGCCAACACTAACCCCGACATCGCTGATGTCGTTGTGGCCGATAACGGCAGCACCGATGACAGCCTCAATGTCCTGGCCGATGAATTTCCGTCGGTCAAGGTAATCACCCTGCCCGAGAACTACGGGTTTGCCGAGGGTTACAACCGCGCCCTTGCCGTGACCGGGAACGAATATACCGTGCTGCTCAATAGCGACGTGCGCACGCCTCATGGATGGCTCGACCCCATGCTTGACTACATGGAGACGCACCCCCATGTGGGAGCACTGCAACCCAAACTCCTGCACGACAACGGCGAGGGAGGCAAAGAAACCTTCGACTATGCCGGTGCTGCGGGCGGATACCTCGACTGCCACGGGTACCCCTACTGCCGCGGACGCATCTTCGACAGCGTGGAAGATGACCTCGGACAATATGACGACATCACCCCCAGCATCTTGTGGGCCAGCGGAGCCTGCCTAATGGTGCGCACCGAGCTATACAAGCAAGCCGGAGGTCTCGACAAGGATTTCTTTGCCCACATGGAGGAAATAGACCTGTGCTGGCGCATCATCCTCAGCGGCAGCGAGATACACATGCTGCCCAAGAGCCGTGTCTATCACCTGGGCGGAGCAAGCCTGGCCTACGGCAACCCGCGCAAGACCTACCTCAACTTCCGCAACAACCTCTTGCTGCTGCACAAGAACCTGCCTGCAGCCGACGTGAAGAAAGCCCTCTTCACGCGCCGCCTGCTCGACACCCTGGCATGGGGCATGGCAGTGGCAAAGTTCCACTGGGCCGATGCGCGAGCTATCCTCAAGGCTCACAACGACTTCCGCACGATGCGCAAGAACTACACGCAGCATCCCACACGCAACCTGCTCAAGGAAATGCCCGAGTGCCGCTGCAACATCATCACTGACTATTACCTCGGCGGGCGCAAGAAATTCTAATCGCTCGCTTGATATAGCCCGGGATAGGCGGGATAGGCGGGATAGCCTAGATAGCCTAGATAGTCTTTCGTTTTTCGTTTTTCGTCTTTTCGTGTTTCGTTTTTCACAAAAAATCATTAACTTTGTGGGTTGAAACATAAAACAGCAATCACTATGGCAATATTTGATAACGTGAATGCGGGCATCAAGGCTGCTATGCTGGCCCGCGACAAGGTGCGCCTGGGCGCATTACAAGGCATTAAGGCCGAACTGCTGCTCATCAAGACCCAGCCAGGCAACAACGGAGAGGTGAGCGATGAGAACGCGCTCAAGGTGCTCATGAAAATGGCAAAGCAACGCAAGGAGAGCGCAGCCCTCTACACCGAGAATGGCCGTGAGGACCTCGCAGGCGAGGAACTGGCACAGGCTGCCGTGATTGAGGAATTCCTGCCCAAGATGATGAGCGCCGAGGAACTCGAAGCCGCCGTTAAGGAAATCATCGCCACAACAGGAGCCACCTCTATGAAGGACATGGGCAAGGTCATGGGCCTCGCAACCAAGCAGCTTGCTGGCAAGGCCGAGGGAAAAGCCATCAACGCCCTGGTGCGACAACTGCTTTCTTGAGATTTTAAGAACGGATAAGAGATATAGTATAGATAACTATAGATAACTATAGATAGAAAAAACAACTAAAAAACAACAATAAAAAATGCTTACACTTCAACTCATCAATGAGAATCCCGAGGCTGTGATTGAGCGCCTTGCCGTCAAGTGCTTTGACGCGCGCGAGCCCATCACCCGCGTTGTGGAACTCGACAAGCAACGCCGCGCAGCACAAAAGGAGCGTGACGACAACGCTGCCGTTCTCAACAAGATGGCAGCGCAGATAGGTGCCCTCATGAAGCAGGGCCAGCGCGAGGAAGCCGAGGCCGTTAAGGCACAAGTGGCTGCCCTCAAAAACACCAATAAGGAAATCGACGACCGCCTCAAGGCTGCCGAAGACGAGATAACAGAGATTCTCCTCTCTATCCCTAACGTACCCTACGAGGGTGTGCCTGCCGGACGCACTGCTGCCGACAACGTGGTAGAGAAAGAGGGCGGCGACATGCCCAACCTGGGCGAGGATGCACTCCCCCACTGGGAACTCGCCAAGAAATATAACCTCATTGACTTTGACCTGGGCGTGAAGATCACAGGTGCAGGTTTCCCCGTCTATATAGGCAAGGGTGCCCGCCTGCAGCGCGCGCTCATCCAGTTCTTCCTCGACGAGGCCAGCGAAGCCGGCTACGTAGAGGTTGAGCCCCCCTATCTCGTGAACGAGGATTCAGGACGCGGCACTGGCCAGCTCCCCGACAAGGAAGGCCAGATGTACCACGCTACTCTCGACAACTTCTACCTCATCCCCACAGCAGAGGTTCCCGTCACCAACATCTACCGTGATGTCATCCTCAGCCAGGACGAGCTTCCCAAGAAGAACTGCGCTTATTCAGCATGCTTCCGCCGCGAGGCCGGCAGCTATGGCAAAGACGTGCGCGGTCTCAACCGCCTGCACCAGTTTGACAAGGTGGAAATCGTGCGCATCGAGCGTCCCGAGGACTCTTATGCAGCTCTCGAGGAGATGAAGGACCACGTTCAGGGTCTGCTTGAGAAACTCGGCCTCCCCTGGCACATCTTGCGCCTGTGCGGCGGCGACATGAGCTTCACCAGCGCCATCACATTCGACTTTGAAGTGTGGTCGGCAGCTCAGCAACGCTGGCTCGAGGTAAGTTCGGTTTCTAACTTCGAGACTTACCAGACCAACCGTTTGAAGTGCCGCTACCGTGGCGACGACAAGAAGACACGCTTGTGCCACAGCCTCAACGGCTCGGCTCTCGCACTGCCCCGCATCGTGGCTGCATTGCTCGAGAACAACCAGACACCCGAGGGAATACGCATCCCCAAGTGCCTGCACAAGTACACCGGTTTTGAAATAATCAATTAATAAAAATAGTTTTTTCATAAACCAAGTGGCGTTGCTCGTGAGAGTAGCGCCACTTTTTTTCGATATATTGCGATTTAGGCATTTACTGGTGTTTGCCAGTGAGTATTCCCTTGATGTCGTGCAGTTTGTTGAGGGCTTCCATGGGGGTGAGGTTGTTGATGTCGATGTGCAGAATCTCGTCGCGTATCTGCGTGAGCACGGGGTCGTCGAGCTGGAATATCGACAGCTGGTAGCCACTGCGTGATGATGCCACGTCGCCCAGGTCCTTGGTCACAGCAGCGCCGCCTTGCGAGTTGGCCTCGAGCTGTTTGAGCACTTGGCCAGCACGATCGACGATTACCGGCGGCATACCCGCCAGCTTTGCCACATGAATACCGAAACTGTGCTCGCTGCCACCCTTCACAATCTTGCGCAGGAACACAACCTTGCCGTTCATCTCCTTCACGCTCACGTTGTAGTTGACAATGCGCTTGAAGTTCTTCTCCATCTCGTTGAGTTCGTGGTAGTGAGTGGCAAAGAGCGTCTTGGCACGTGCACGGTGCTCGTGGATATATTCCACGATAGACCATGCAATCGAGATGCCGTCGTAGGTGCTGGTGCCGCGGCCCAACTCGTCAAAGAGCACAAGGCTGCGCTCGCTCAGGTTGTTAAGTATCGAAGCCGCCTCGGTCATCTCAACCATGAAAGTGGATTCGCCCTGCGAGATGTTGTCGCTGGCGCCCACACGGGTGAATATCTTATCGACCACGCCTATCCTGGCGGCCTGTGCAGGCACATAACAGCCCATCTGGGCCATGAGCGCGATGATAGCCGTCTGTCGCAGCAAGGCACTCTTACCAGCCATGTTGGGACCGGTGATGACCATTATCTGATCCTCGTCGTTGCTCAAGCGCAAGCTATTGGGCACATACAGCTCGCCTGGGGGCAGCTGACGCTCGATCACGGGATGTCGGCCCTCGGTGATGTCGAGGTCCAGGCTCTCATCCACCACGGGGCGGTTATACTTGCCCTCGGCAGCCACGACGGTGAACGACATGAGGCAGTCGAGCTGCGCAAGGATGTTGCAGTTGACCTGAATGGCGGGGATAAACTCGGTCACAGCCATCACAAGTTCGTTGAACAGTTGCGCCTCGATGACGAGGATCTTCTCCTCGGCGCCCAGAATCTTCTCCTCATAGTCTTTGAGTTCCTGGGTCACATATCGCTCGGCGTTGACAAGCGTCTGCTTGCGTATCCACTCCACGGGAACCTTGTCCTTGTGGGTGTTGCGCACCTCGATGTAGTAGCCGAAGACGTTGTTGTAGGCAATTTTCAGGCTAGGAATGCCCGTGGTCTCGCTGAGGTTGCGCTGCATGGCCATGAGATAGTCCTTGCCGCTGTGGGCGATTTCGCGCAACTCGTCGAGCTGCGGGTCCACGCCTCGCATTATCACGTTTCCGCGGTTCACCTGGTTGGGTGCGTCGGGGTTGATTTCCTTGTCGATGCGCTCGGCTATCGATGCACAGGGATTTAGCTGGTCGCCCATGGCGTTGAGCACGTCGCACGTGGCATCCATGCACATGTGTTTGATGGGTCGCACGGCCTGCAGCGCGCACTTGAGCTGCACCAGTTCGCGCGGAGTGATGCGTCCCACGGCAGCTTTGCTGGTGAGTCGCTCCACGTCGCCCATCACCTCAAGCTGCTGCTTGAGCAAGTCGCGCGCCTCGGGGTCGCGGAAGAAGTGCTCCACCACGTTGAGACGGCGCTCGATAGCAGCCACGTCCTTGAGGGGGAAGAGCACCCATCGATGCATCAGTCGGGCACCCATAGGCGATAGCGTGCGGTCGATAACGCTTAACAGCGACTTGCCGCCATCGGCCATCGAATCGACCAGTTCAAGGTTGCGCACGGTGAACTTGTCGAGGCGCACATATCGCTCGGCCTCGATGCGCGATAGCATGGTGATGTGCTTCACCTGGGTGTGCTGCGTCATGTCGAGATAGTGCATGATAGCACCCGCCGACACGATGGCACTCTCCATGCGGTCCACGCCGAATCCTTTGAGGTTCTTGGTCTCAAAATGCTTGAGCAGGCGGTCCATGGCGCTCTCCATGGTGAACGCCCAGTCGTCCATCTCGAAGGTGAGGTACTGGCTTGAGAATGAGTCGGCAAAACGCTTGCGGTCGCTGCGCTCGATGAGCACTTCCTTGGGGTTGAAGTTGCCCATGAGCTTATCTACATACTCCACATTGCCCTCGGCCACCAGGAACTCTCCCGTGCTGATGTCGAGCAATGCCAGGCCCACGTTTTTCTTGCCGAAGTTGACCGCAGCCAGGAAGTTGTTCTCTTTGCGGTCGAGAATCGTGCCGCTGGTCACAACACCGGGTGTGACCAGCTCTGTGATGCCACGTTTCACCAGTTTCTTGGTGAGTTTGGGGTCCTCAAGCTGGTCGCAGATGGCCACACGCTTGCCAGCACGCACCAGCCTGGGCAGATAAGTGTCGAGTGCATGGTGCGGGAAACCAGCCATCTCGGTCGCTGCGGCAGCCCCGTTGGAGCGCCGTGTGAGCGTGATGCCCAGAATCTCGGATGCCGTCACAGCATCCTGAAGATATGTTTCATAGAAGTCTCCCACGCGAAACAAAAGCACCGCATCGGGGTGCTTCTCTTTCATAGCCATGAATTGCTTCATCATGGGCGTGTTTAATGCGTCTTTTGCCATCGTGCAGTATTTTTTTAGAAATACAAAGATACTACTTTTTTACGAAAGACGAAAAACGAAAGGTAAAAACGTGAGCTTGAGTGACCAGTTTTTTTTAGTGGCTGTTGAATAGGCTAGATAGGCTACATAAGCTAGATAGGATATATAGGCTTCTAGTTATCACTTCTTGCGGAGTATCGTCGCTGTGCGAGCGGGGAGGTAGAGCTTGAGCCAACCGAGGTGAGCGTCGGCGTAGAGCGGGTCGTGCTCGGTGAGGTGGTTGGCCTCTTCCTGGATGTTGCCCCAGCCGCCATACTGCGTCTCGTCACTATTGAACAACGGCTCGTACTCGCCCTCGGGCGCCAGCATGCCGTAGTCGCTGAACGACTTGAACGGGTGGAAGTTGAACACGAACACGAGGTCGCCGCGCATGAACGCGAGCACCTGGTCACCGTCGTTGTCCCACAGTTTCTTCACCTCGCGCGATTCAAATCCCTCGGTGTCTGCCAACAGGTGCATCACGTCGCGGTCCCATGCCGCCAGGTACTTATACTTGAGGTCATCGCGGTCGAGCAGATCCCACTGACGGCGGGCATACTTGTAGCTCCAGCCGTTGCCCCCGCGCGGGAAGTCAATCCACTCGGGATGGCCCCACTCGTTGCCCATGAAGTTGAGATAGCCGCCGTTGATGGTCGATGCAGTAACCAAGCGTATCATCTTGTGCAGCGCCATGCCGCGTGCCACGGTGCCGTCGTCGTCGCCGTCCATCATGTGCCAGTACATCTCCTTGTCGATGAGGCGGAAGATGATGGTTTTGTCGCCCACCAGCGCCTGGTCATGGCTCTCGGCGTAGGAGATGGTCTTCTCGTCGGCGCGGCGGTTGGTGAGTTCCCAGAAGATTGATCCAGGCTTCCAGTCCTCGTCTTTGCGCTCCTTGATGGTCTTGATCCAGTAGTCGGGGATGCCCATTGCCATGCGGTAGTCAAATCCCATGCCTCCGTCCTTGAACTTGCGCGCCAGGCCGGGCATTCCGCTCATTTCCTCGGCGATGGTGATAGCGTTCTTGTTGGTGCCGTGTATCACCTCGTTGGCAAGCGTCAGGTAGGTGATGGCGTTAGTGTCCTGGCCACCATTGTAGTAGTCGCCATAGCCGCCGAACGACTGTCCCAGGCCGTGGCTGTAGTATAGCATCGATGTCACGCCGTCGAAGCGGAAACCGTCGAACTTGTATTTCTCGAGCCAGAAACGGCAGTTGCTCAACAGGAAGTAGAGCACCTCGTTCTTGCCGTAGTCGAAGCACAGCGAGTCCCATGCCGGGTGCTCGCGGCGGCCGTCGCCGTAGAAGTACTGGTCGATGCTGCCGTCAAAGCGTCCCAGGCCCTCCATCTCGTTTTTCACAGCGTGGGAGTGCACGATGTCCATGATCACAGCGATGCCGCGGGCATGGGCGTCGTCGATGAGGTGCATGAGTTCCTCGGGGGTACCGAAGCGGCTCGACGCTGCGTAGAAGCTCGACACGTGGTAACCGAACGACCCGTAGTAAGGGTGCTCCTGAATGGCCATAATCTGGATGGCGTTGTAGCCGGCTTTTTCCACACGGGGCAAAATCTCGGTGCGGAACTCCTCGTAGGTGCCCACGCCCTCGCGATTCTGCGCCATGCCTATGTGGCACTCATAGATGAGCAGAGGCGATGTGCTGGGTTTGAAGCGTTTCACCTTGAACTTATACTCCTCGTCGGGGGCCCACACCTGCGCCGAGAAAATCTTGGTAGCTTCGTCCTGTACCACACGGGTGGCATAGGCGGGAATGCGCTCGCCGCTGCCGCCGTCCCAATGCACATTGAGCTTGTAGAGATCGCCGTGCTTGAGCGCATGTGCAGGCAGGTTCAGTTCCCAGCTGCCGTCTTCAAGGCGTTTCATGGCAAAGGGTGCGCAGTCGGTCCACTGGTTGAAGTCGCCCACCATGTAGATGGCGGTAGCGTTAGGTGCCCATTCGCGCATCACCCACTTGCCATCGGGCAGGCGGTGCAGGCCGTAGTATTCGTGGGCATTGGCCCAGTCCTTGAGCTTGCAGTTGCCGCCTGTGAGCTCGTTAATCTTGCGCACGGCGTCGTTGTGGCGTCCGTCGATAGCAGCCTCAAATGGTGCCAGCCAGGGATCATCCTTGATGATGCGTAGTGTTTTCTTGCGTGATGTGGGTTTACGTTTACTCGTTGCCATGATGCTTGTTATTTATTTTAAAAAAATCCCGGATTTCCCGGAAAAACCGGAAGTTCCGGGGGGATAGAAGTTTTTTTACAGTGTAGCGTCGCTTTGCTGGAATGTGGTTCCGCGGCTCATGTCGCCGGTGTCGAGGCCTAGTTTGAGCCACTTCATGCGTTGCTTTGAGGTACCGTGGGTGAAGCTTTCAGGCACGTCGTAGCCCTGTGCTTTCTTCTGGAGATAGTCATCGCCTATCACCTGCGCGCAACGTATTGCTTCCTCAAGGTCGCCGTCCTCGAGCGAACCGAAGAGCTTGTTGTCGTGGTGTGCCCACACGCCGGCATAGAAGTCGGCAAGGAGCTCCAGTCGCACGCTCACCTTGTTGGCCTCGGCCTTGTCCATGTGCGACATCTTGTTGTGTGCCTCTCCCAGAGAACCCAGGAGGTACTCAACATGGTGTCCCACCTCGTGGGCGATCACATAGGCATAGGCAAAGTCGCCGTCGGCACCCAGTTGCTGGCGCATGCCAGTGAAGAACGAGAGGTCAATGTAGAGAGTCTGGTCGGCGCTGCAATAGAAAGGCCCCATCTGCGCCTGTCCCTGTCCGCATCCGGTGCTGGTGCTGCCTGTGTAGAGCACCATCTTGGGGTTCTTGTATTCGCCCAGGCCATTCTCGCGGAAAACCTTGGCCCACACGTCCTCGGTGCCGGCAAGAATCTGGCGAGAGAACTTGGCAAGTTCTTCTTCCTCGGGGGTGAACTGCTGCTGTCCGTCTTGCGTTTGTTGCTCAACGGCTATGTTGCCAGCCTGCTGGAGCACGTCGGTGATGTCGCCGCCACCCATAAACACCATGATGAGCGCGATGATGATACCGCCTATGCCGCCTATTCCGGCTATCTTTGCGCCACCGCTCATGCCGCGGCGATCTTCCACATTACTGCTCTCTCTGCGTCCGTCTAGTTTCATATTTCTTGGTTTTTGAGATTATACTGTAAGTTAGTTATTGCAAAGGTACTGTTTTTTTACGAAAAACGAAAGACGAAAGACGAAAAAACTAAAAACGCTTCGCCAAAGGATGACCTTGCAGCGAAGCGTTCTTGTTATTTTACAGGGCAAAGCCCGTTCTTGTATCAATTACTGGGCGGGAGCAACCTCAACGGGCACTTGGCGTCCGTCGGGAGCTGTTACCTTCTGGGCCTCAACAGTCTCGAGAACAAACACGAGAGTCTCGTTGGGACCAATCTGGGGCTGACGTCCGTCGGGGCCATAAGCAAGGTCACCGGGGATTACAACCTCAACCTTCATGCCGGGTTTCATCAGCTGAAGAATCTCAGCAAATCCGGGGATAACGCCCTGGCAGCGGAAAGGAACTGCCTCACCCTGGCTGTTGTCAAACTCCTTGCCGTCGATGTGTGTGCCCACATACTTGGTCATGATCACGTCGGTCTCCTTGAAGTTCTCGCCAGCACCTTCAGCCAGCACCTTGTAAACAAGGCCGCTCTTGGTGGTGATGTAAGACTTGTCGGCTTTCTTCTTGTTGATGAATGCCTCGCCAGCCTTCTTGTTCTCGATAGCAACGGGATCGTTTTCCTTGGCTTGTCTAGCAGCGCGCTCCATCATGCCGTTGAGCTCCATGCTCATCTGCTGCAGCTTGGTCTCGTCCATCACTGAATCGGCAAGAAGAGTCTTGATGAAGTTCTTCTTGAATGCCTCGTGGTCGATTTCAAAACCAGCCTGGTTCTTGAAGTTAACGAGCATACCCATAGCCTGCATACCGATTTGGATACCAGCCATGTAGCTGTGGTTGCTAGTATCGGCAGCCATCACAGTCTCGATACCCTTGACGAGCTCCTTGATGTCGATGGTTGAGTCTTCCTTAACCTGATATTTGATTTGGCTTCCATACAGTGTACTCATGTATTCGCTGATAGAATCAGTGAGAGGAGTGCTTGTGTCGGCCTTCTTTTCATTGCAGCTGATAACGCACATTGCGAAAGCGGCAATAAGAACAACTGAAAGAATTTTCTTCATAGTTTTTTAAAAAAAGTTATTGTGAATGATTTTTAATTAATTGTCGCAAGAATTAGAGATGGTCGCCGCTGCGCTGCACCTTGATGAGCTGCACGTCGAAGATCAGTGTTGAGTTGGGCTGGATGGGGCCTGTTCCGTGGGGGCCGTATGCCAGCTCGCTGGGAATGAAGAAACGGTAGGCGCTGCCTTCGCTCATGAGTTGAAGGCCTTCGACCCAGCCGGGGATAACCTGACCCACGCCGAATGTAGCGGGCTCGCCGCGCTCCTCGCTGCTGTCAAACACTGTGCCGTCGATCAGTCGGCCTGTGTAGTGCACTGTCACAGCATCGGTTGCAGTGGGCTTGATGCCGTCGCCTTCCTTTACCACGAGATACTGGAGACCGCTTGCGGTGACCTTCACGTTCTCGTCTTTAGCATTCTCCTCGAGGAACTTCTTGCCTGCCTCAGCATTGTTCTTCTTGTTTTCCTCCTCAAGAGCTGTGAAGAACTCCTGAATGAATGCCTTGGCCTCGTCATAACTCATGAGTTTCTCCTCATTGTTATATACTGCCTTAAGTGCTGCCGCAAAGTCGTCGGCGTTGAGCTCGCGTATTCCCGAGCCAATGAAATTCTGGGCCATGCTCAGACCCAATGCGTAACTAAGTTTGTCCATTTATTTTGTAAAATTTTTGTGCAAAGTTACTGCAAGTTGCGTTAACTGCAAAATAAAAAGGGTTTAAAGTTTTTGAAAGTGCTGCGAATGTGGCCGTAATTAGGTTTATAATTCTTCTAAAACCCCTTATCAACATAAAAGTATCACTAGTGGCGGCCTTGCTGGCGCAGGTAGTTGATAAGCAAGGCGGGGCGGTCGGTCTGGACGAGGCTGGCACCAGCATCGAGTACCCACTGCCAAGAGTCGCGGGTGTTGTGGCCAAAGACGGCGACATCGTCGTCGTGACCCGCACACAGACTGGGCCACAGGGTGTTGACCCATACCTTGGAGCCGCTCGCCTGAATCTTTTTCATCAAAGCCAACTCACGCTCACCGCACTGCGAGAAACAGCATTCAATGGCAAGAGGTTTCACTGCAAGCCACTCATCAATAATCACTCCGGCTTCGTCGCTGTTGAGATTTACCACGGGCATATAGATGGTGTGAGCCAGCACATCGGCATTCTCGCGCTGCACTTTGTCAAGGCGATGCCCGCTCTTGATGACTATCTGGTCGAGCATCCCCATCTCGCGTGCAAGCGCATAGACCTGGGGGAAATAGTCATACCCCTTATCGATGTTGATGAGAATCTTGCCACGGGTGAGTGCAAAGACTTCTTCGATGGTGGGAATCTGCACGGTGGTTACGCGCCCCATGCCATTCTTGAGACGCAGGCTCTTGATTTGCTCGAGAGTGAGGTCGCACACGCGTCCCTGTCCGTTGCTGGTGCGGTTCACGTCAAAATCGTGCATGAGCACAAGATGGCCGTCGAGCGTCTTCTGCAAGTCTATCTCCACCATGTCCACACCCATGTCGATGCAATGCTCGATGGCAGGAAGCGAATTTTCAGGAGCACCGCGCCAGTCGCCACGGTGCGACACAACGATGACATGCTTGCCGGCAGGGTCGTTGAGTACTTGGAGCAAATTCTCAAACTGGCTAGCATGCGCCATGGTGCTCATGGCTATCGCAATAAGCATCAAGAGGAATCGTCTCATCACTGATGGTTATAGGGTTTTGAGTATCTCGATAAACTCGGCGACGCCCTGTGTGGCAGGCTTGGCAATCACGTTGACCCATTCGGGCACAGCGGCCGGCTTGGGGTCGATGTAGAACACCTTGGTGTCCTCGCGGGTGTATTGCAGCAATGCTGCGGCAGGGTAAACCGACAGCGTGGTGCCTATCACCACAAACACGTCGGCCTCTTGCACCAGGCGGCATGCGGGCTGGAAATTGGGGACATCCTCGCCGAAGAACACGATGTGCGGACGCACGTGCAGTCCATCGCGGTCGGTAGTCTCGGGCGATGTGCACAGTCCCTCGTCGCTCAACTGGTCGCATGGCAGCTGATAGTAACGGTAAGGTTCGCGCATGGTGCGCACCTTCATGAGCTCGCCATGCAGGTGTAGCACACGAGTGGAACCAGCACGCTCGTGCAAATCGTCGACGTTCTGCGTGACAATGTGCACGTCGTGAGTTTTCTCAAGCTCGGCAAGCGCAATGTGTGCCGCATTGGGCTGTGCTTCGAGCAGCTGCTTGCGTCGTTCGTTATAGAAATGGTGCACTAGCGCCGGATCGCGGGCAAACCCCTCGACACTGGCAACGTCCATCACAGGGTAGTTCTCCCACAACCCGCCGGCATCGCGAAACGTGGTGATACCACTCTCGGCGCTCATCCCCGCGCCACTTGAAACAACTATCTTCATATACTACTGTTTTTGTTTTAAACTACAGATTACGCTGATTACGCAGATTCTTTAAGCTGGATTTAGTAACGATGCTTTTGATTGATGAAACGCTCAAATTTTAATCTTGTTTCACCGAAATTAAACAAATAGCCCACTTGATATCCACTTGCTTTCAAATAATTTACGATCTGTGCCCTATGCACGTCATCCAACTTCGATACCGCTTTGAGTTCAAGAATAATGTCATTATGGCACACGAAGTCGGCCTTATATGGTTGTGCTAATGGAATACCCTTATATGTGATATATTAGCTTTTCTCGTTCTGTAGGAATACATCGCGACTTTAGTTCTATTTCAAGTGCTTCTTGATACACTTTTTCAAGAAAGCCGCAGCCCAGAGTCCTGTGAACTTCCATTGCTGCCCCTATTATCTATGCTCCTTCTTCTTTGTAAATGAAATTCATAAAAAAATCTGAGCAATCTGTGTAATCTGTAGTTTTTTAGTTTATTACTTGAGGCGCTTGGAGAGTTTGTCGATCATGTCGCGGGTCATTGAGTCGAGGTCGTACTGGTGGTTCCAGCCCCACTCCATGCGGGCGCATGTGTCGTCGAGCTTGTTGGGCCATGAGTCGGCAATGCCCTGGCGCAGAGCATCTACCTGATACTCCATCTCGAAGGTGGGTATGTACTTCTTGATGTTGTTGTAGATGATCTCGGGGTCGAAGCTCATTGCCGCAATGTTGAATGAGTTGCGGTGCTTGAGCTTGCTCTCGTCGGCTTCCATGATTTCAATGGCAGCACGCAACGCGTCGGGCATATACATCATGTCCATGTAAGTGCCAGCCTTGATGGGGCAAATGAATTTCTCGCCCTTGACAGCGCTGTAATAGATATCCACAGCATAGTCGGTGGTGCCACCGCCAGGAGGGGTCACATAGCTGATGAGGCCAGGGAATCGCACCGAGCGGGTGTCCACGCCAAACTTCATGGCATAGTAGTTGCTGAGCAATTCGCCTGTCACCTTGGTCACGCCATACATGGTGCGGGGCTGCTGGATAGTGTCCTGCGGCGTGCCATCCTTGGGGGCATTGGGTCCAAACGAACCGATGCTGCTAGGAGTGAACACGGCACACTTGTTCTCGCGCGCCACCTCGAGCACGTTGATCAGGCCGTCGATGCCTATGTGCCATGCCAGCAAGGGCTTGCTCTCGGCCACGGCACTGAGCAGGGCAGCGAGGTTGTAGATGGTGTCAACGTTATATTTTTTCACCACGTCGGCTATTTGCTGCGCATTAGTGATGTCGACCACCTCCATGGGGCCGCTCTCTGCCAGTTCGCCCTTAGGCTCGGCACCGGGGATGTATCCAGCCACCACATTGCCTCCGCCATAGACGCTGCGCAACTTCATTGCCAGTTCTGAGCCTATCTGGCCCGTAGAACCGATGATAAGTATATTTTTCATCGTTTTATTTGAGTAGTTAATTTCTTTATGTTTCTAGGATTTGAAGAGGTTAATGGGTTTAACGTTTAACGGTTTAAAGGTTAGGGGTTAGGGGTTAGGAGTTAAACCTTTAAACCTTTAAACCTTTAAACTTTTACTTCAACAATTCGCCCTTGACCTTGATGAAAGCAGCGATGGCCTTGTCGAGGTGCTCGCGGTTGTGTCCTGCCGAGAGCTGCACGCGGATGCGCGCCTCACCCTTGGGCACCACGGGATAGTAGAAACCTGTGACATAGATGCCCTCTTCCTGCATGCGGGCCGCGAAGTCTTGCGACAACTTAGCGTCGTAGAGCATCACAGCGCAGATGGCACTCTGCGTGGGCTTGATGTCGAAGCCTGCTGCCATCATCTTGTCGCGGAAATAGTTCACGTTCTCCACCAACTTGTCATGCAGTTCGTTGCTCTCTTTGAGCATCTTGAACATCTCGATGCTTGCGCCCACGATGCCAGGAGCGATTGAGTTAGAGAACAGATAAGGACGCGAGCGCTGGCGCAGCATGTCGATGATCTCCTTGCGTCCGGTAGTGAAACCGCCCATCGCGCCGCCGAAAGCCTTGCCCAGCGTTCCGGTAAAGATGTCAATCTTGCCGTAGAGGTCAAACTGCTCGGCCACGCCGTGTCCTGTGGGGCCAACCACACCGGCAGAGTGCGACTCATCGACCATCACCAGCGCGTCATACTTCTCGGCGAGTTCGCATATCTTGTCCATGGGAGCCACGTTGCCGTCCATCGAGAACACACCGTCGGTGGCAATGAGGCGGAAACGTTGGGCCTGAGCCTCCTGGAGACACTTTTCAAGCTCCTCCATGTTGGCGTTAGCATAGCGGTAGCGCTTAGCCTTGCACAGGCGCACGCCATCGATGATCGAAGCATGGTTGAGCGCATCGCTGATGATTGCGTCGTCAGGACCAAGCAGAGCCTCAAAGAGACCGCCATTAGCGTCAAAGCAAGAGCCATAGAGGATAGCATCCTCGGTGTGGAAATAGTCGGCAATCGAAGCCTCCAGTTCCTTGTGTATATCCTGCGTGCCGCAGATGAAGCGCACGCTCGACATGCCGTAGCCATGCTCCTTCATCGTGTTGATCGAAGCCTCGATGAGCCGGGGATTGTTTGATAAGCCCAAGTAATTGTTGGCGCAGAAGTTAAGCACATCACTATCGGGTTGCACCTTAATGTCGGCGCGTTGCTCGGTGGTAATTATTCGTTCGTTTTTATACAAGCCGGCAGCCTTAATGTCGGCAAGTTCCTGAGTAAGGAACGCTTGCATCTTTCCGTACATAGTTAAAGAGGTTTTATCTAGTTAAGTTTATTTCTTGTTTTAAACTACAAAGTTATATAATAATTACGAAATGAGCAAATATAAATACCACAAGAACCACGCCCCCGCAGCAAAATCATTTCCCCAGAGTCAACATTCAGGAGCACTGCGCGCACTCTGATTTGCTCTGATTTGGGCATATCGCGTGAGTTTTTTGGGTAAAATCATTATTTTAAGGAGATGGCAGGACATACTGATTACATTGTTTTAGGCAATCTCTGTGCCCTCTGTAACTCTGTGAGAGCCCGTTTTTTTCGTTTTTCGTTTTTTTGTCTTTCGTCTTTCGTTAAATTTCACTACCTTTGCAAGTTGAAACATCGAAAAAAACATAAAAAACAGCATAACAATGAATTTTGTAGAAGAACTTACATGGCGCGGCATGATTGCTAACATCATGCCCGGAACCGAAGAACAACTCAAGAAAGAAATGACATCGGCCTACGTGGGCATCGACCCCACTGCCGACTCACTCCACATCGGTCACCTCGTGAGCATCATGATGCTCAAGCACTTCCAGCGCGCAGGACACCGTCCCATCGCTCTCGTGGGCGGCGCCACCGGTATGATTGGCGACCCCTCAATGAAATCGCAGGAGCGCAAGCTCATCGATGAGGTCACTCTGCGTCACAACCAGGAGTGCATACGCGAGCAACTCTCGCGCTTCCTCGACTTCGACAGCGATGCCCCCAACCACGCAATCCTGGTCAACAACTACGACTGGATGAAAGAATTCTCATTCCTCAACTTCATTCGCGACGTGGGCAAGCACATCACCGTAAACTACATGATGGCAAAGGACAGCGTGAAGAAGCGTCTCGCTGCCAACGCTGACCACGGCATGTCGTTCACCGAGTTCTCTTACCAGCTGCTCCAGGGCTATGACTTCCTGCACCTCTATGAGCACGAGAATTGCCGCCTCCAGATGGGCGGTAGCGACCAGTGGGGCAACATCACCACCGGTACCGAGCTCATTCGCCGCATGAACGGCGGTGAGGCTTTCGCAATCACATGCCCCCTCATCACCAAGGCCGACGGCGGCAAGTTTGGCAAGACCGAGAGCGGCAACGTGTGGCTCGACGCTAAGCGCACATCACCCTACAAGTTCTACCAGTTCTGGCTCAACGTGAGCGACGCCGACGCGTCTAAGTACATCAAGATCTTCACCGACCTGGGTCGCGAGGAAATTGAAGCACTCGAAGCCGAGCAGCAGGAAAACCCCGGCGCACGCCCCTTGCAGAAACGCCTTGCACAGGAAATTACCATCATGGTGCACTCACAGCAAGACTACGAAATGGCGGTAGAGGCATCACAGATCCTATTCAGCAACAAGGCTGCCGACGTACTGCACAAGATCGACGAGGACACACTCCTCTCAGTGTTTGAAGGCGTGCCCACATTCGGAGTATCGCGCGAAGCCATCGAGGCAGGCACACCCATGATCAGCCTGCTCACCGAGAACGCCGCAGTCTTTGCTTCTAAAGGCGAGATGCGCAAGCTCACACAGGGCGGCGGCGTGAGCGTCAACAAAGAGAAGCTCACCGACCCCAACGCACCCGTGAGCGCCGACATGCTGCTCAACGGCAAGTACCTCCTCGCCCAGCGCGGCAAGAAGAACTACTACCTGCTCATCGTGAAGTAAAAGACATCAAGCATTCGAGTCATTGAATTATCGAATAATCGAAACATCGAAATCTCGAATAATCGATTACTCAACTTCTCGAAATTCTTGACCTAAAACTAAAAATCACAGGTAAAAACAAAAAAATTCTGCTCAATTCATTGCAGATTGAGCAGAATTTATTAACTTTGCACCGCATTTCGAGGAAACGCCCCCAGGGGCACGACTTCAAAATGACATAGGATTGTCCTATAGTGTAATGGTAACACAACGGTTTTTGGTGCCGCATTTCCTGGTTCGAGTCCGGGTAGGACAACCAAAAAGAATCGCTAACAGGTTGATAATAACTAGTTAGCGATTTCTTTTTTCTCCGTTTTGGCGACTTATTTTACACTTAGCCCGAAAACAAAACCATTATTTTGGGGGATACTTTACAAAAAAGGTTAGCATAGTGGATGTCTTCGCCATAGACCTAGGTCTTGTTCCTGTTCTTGCCGTCACTCATGTCGGTGGCGAACTTGACGCCTTTCCTCCTCTTGATGACTGCATCGAGCTTCGCAAGCAAAATAAAATTTGCCTTTTAATTTTCAGAAATTATTTCTTGTAGTTGATTTTTTCAAAAATCCACTGGGCGTCGGCCTTGGCGCGGTCATTGTCGCCAAATGTCTTGAACACCTCGGGAAGGTTGTTGTAGGTGGTGTTGAACTTGTTGACCCACTCAATCACATTCTCGGGGTTGTAGTTGATGCCCACGTAGAACGATCCCAGGTCGGCAACCTCATCGTTGAACAAACGGCCGGGGTTGCACTTGCTCTTGAACTCGTTGATGGTCTTCACCACACGCTTAGCACGGCCAATGGTGCCGTCGGCAAGGTTGTGGGCAGGACTGGCGTAGTTCAGCACGACTTCGGTGGCAGTGCCGCAAGCCTTCTTGGGCAGCTTCACAATCACTGCCAGTTCCTTGGCGTCGTAGGTGTAATCAACCTTCTGGCCGTTTACGGTAACCGAAGCAGGTGCCTCTGAACAAAGTACTCGCACGCTGAAATCACGATTCTGCGCCATGCCGGCATACTCACCCTGGCGGGGAGCGATGTTCACTGCGAGGCGAGCGTCTTCGCGCTTTGATGACAAGGCTGTCCATGCGCACTCGGTCTCGTAGTTCTTGCTCACGCCGGCGTCCTCATACATCTTGAACTCGCCGTTGCCACCGGGGAATACTGTTACCTCGACGGGATCATCGTTGGCAGTGAGGGTCTTCACCTTGCCACCGGTGAACGGAAGCACAGCGCCGGCCTTGACATAAATGGGATATTCATCGAGGGCAAAGTCGCGTTCAACCACCTGTCCGCCGTCGAGCATTGTACCCGATACCATCTCATACCACTTGCCCTCGGGCAGCCACACCTTGATGGTGGTGAAGCCGTTGGTCGCAGGAGAGGTGACAGGAGCAATCATCATGTCGTCGCCAAACATGTACTGGTTCTTGAACTGATAAGCCTCCTCGGCACCAGGATAGTCGTAGTACATGGGGCGGCACATTGAGATAGATGTGTCGTGAGCCTGGCGTGCTGTGGTGTAGATATAGGGAGCCATGCGGTAGCGCTGCTGGATGATGTCGCGCAGCACATCGGTTACCTCGGGGCCAAATGCCCAAGGCTCTTTCTCGAGGCGGTTGTCCTTAGTTGAGTGGGTGCGCAGCACGGGGCTCAATGCACCGAACTGCATCCAGCGTATATAGAGCTCGGGATCTACATGATCCATGGCATCCTCGGGAGCTATATCGTCTCCCAACCCCAGCATGTGGCCGCCGATGTCGTGACTCCAGAAACCGTAGAGCACATTTGATGCAGTGTGGTTGAAGTAAGGCTGATAGTCGAGTGACTTCCATCCCATGTAGGTATCGCCTGAGAAACCAATCTGATAGCGGTGGTTACCCAGACCACCCCAGCGGTGATAGAGCAGCGGGCGCTTGTTGGTAAACTTTTCTTGCTGAGTGAAGAAGGTGTAGTTGATCCACCAGGTGTTGCTCAGGCCGTCAACGAGCAGGTCGTTGGGGTACTGCTGCCAGTCGAGCCACCAGAAGTCAACGCCCTCTTTCTCCATGGGGTTGAGAATGTGCTTGAACAGGCCCTTGGTAAAGTCCTTACGACTGCCCCACCAGGGGATATTCTTCTTCTCGGCAGGGTTCATGCCCACCTCGGCGCACATCTCGGGGTATTTCTCTTCCCAAGTCATGATGCCATCGGCAGGATGGAGATTAAGCGTAATCTTGAGGCCCTTGTCGCGCAAGTAGTTGAGGAACTTGTTGGGCTCGGGGAACAGCGACTTGTTCCATGTGAATCCGGTCCAGCCACCGCGCACATTGTCGGTGTAGTGCCAGTCCATGTCAACGACTAGCACATCGAGGGGAATCTGGTAAGCGTCCATCTTATCGATGAGGTCGCGCATCTCCTGGTCGCTGTAAGCCCAGTAGCGGCTCCACCAGTAACCGAACACGTAACGGGGAGGCAGAGGCATCTTGCCGGCAAATGTGGCATAGTCGCCCAGCGCCTTCTTGTAGTCGTTGCCATAGGCCATGAAGTACCAGTCCTGGGCACCGTCGGCAGCCTTGCGCTCCTTCACCCAGTCCCAATCGGTGTTGCCGTCAAAGAGGAAGCTCTTGGAGTCGTCGATAAGAGTCCAGCCGTCGCGGGCAATGATACCGTCCTCAACTGGGAGTTTCACCTTTTCCTTACCGGGGCTGAACACATCGCCCAGGCAACGGTCGAGGGTGCGATAAGTACCCTTGAGGTTAGCCTGCTGCTTCATGCCGGGCTTCCATGTGAACTGGAACGCGCCCTTGACGCCCTTAATCTCGGTATTCTTCTCGGTGAAAGCGCCACTACCTTTCTTGTAGCGTAGCTTCATCTTGGGAGTTGTGATTTCAACCCATGAGCCATCCTTAATGGTGTATTTCACGGGAGCATAGTCGCGCTCAACGGCAACAAACGATTTTTCGTTTACAAACTTACCGTCGGGGGCATATTCCATGCGCACCGTACCGTCGGTGATGACTGTGAAACGAACCGTGGCATCTTGATAAGCCACGTTATTTACTGCACTTGCAGTGAAGATTGCACCTAATGCAACAATAGCTGAGAGAACAAAATTTTTCATAATATCATTTTTTTCTCAAAAGTAATCAAATTATCTCACTTGGGCAAATGAAAAACTTCGCTCAACTCTTTCATTTGCTCTTGGGTCATGCCGTCGGGCACAAATCCCATGCTGCGGGCATCGCACAGATGGCCGCTATGTCTTCTTTATCGAATCAAAGTTTATCTGAATTAAAATTCCCTTATTTCTGGTGGTTTGTTTTATCGAATGGTGAAATTTGTAACTGGGTGTTATTTCTCGTTGTTGGTGTTGAGGTTGCGTTTGAGGCCGGTGAGCTTGGTGCGCTTGACTGCGCTGTGTGAGAAACAGCGTGAGAATGCGGGCTGGTCCATTGCCGCTATGTCCTGGGCTGTGAGCGCGAGGAATGCCTCGCTGGGCTGCAGTTCGGGTACTGCGGTGGGTTGCGCGCCACGGTTGTGTGGACACACCCGCTGGCACTCATCGCATCCATAGATGCGGTTGCCCATTGCTTCTCTGGCCCACTGGGGCAGCTCCTCGCCGCGGTACTCGATGGTGAGGCACGACAGGCACCGCGAGGCATCTACGGGGAGTCCGCCCGCGAGCGCCCCGCCAGGACATGCTTTCTCGCATGCCTTGCAGTCGCCGCACGTGAGTTGGCAGGGGTCGTCGGGGTGCAGTTCCAGTGTCGTGACTATGCCGCCCAGGAAGAAATATGAGCCCTTGCCAGGGATGATGAGAGTGTTGTTGCGCCCGACGAAGCCTATTCCCGCCTGCACAGCCCAGTATCTCTCGCGCAGCGGGGCGGTATCGACGCAGCAGCGTGTAGCCACGCCGTCGCCGGCAATCTCTTTGATATAGGCCGACAGCTGGTGCAGTCGGTCGCGCATCACCTCGTGGTAGTCGCGTCCATAGGCATAATAGGCAAACTGGGGCACATCAGGGCTCTGGAACTGCGCGGGATAATAGTTCATTGCCACCATGATCACACTGCGCGCGCCCTCGAGCAGCAGCTGTGGGTTGTCGCGCACGTCGAGATAGCGCGCCGCCCAGTCCATGCATCCGTTGCGCCCGGTGTCGATCCACCTGCGGTAACGCAAGGCAGCATCGGGACTCACGGCACAGGCTCGCGCTATGCCGCAGGCATCAAGGTCGAGCTCCGCTGCCCGCTGCTTGATGAGGGATTCTATGCTACATGGGTATGCGTTCAATCTTGTATCCTTGTGCCAGAAGCCACTCGATGGCCCGTGGCAGGGCCCACTTCATGCGCTCCTGCGCCTTGATGGAATCGTGAAAGACGATGATGGAACCGTTGCGGGCAAACCGCTTGACGTTGTCCAGCACCTGCTCGGGTGTGAGTTTCTTGCTGTAATCGCGTGTGACGAGGTCATACATTATTATGGTGTAACGCGAACGCAATACCCTTGACTGGCCCCATCGCAACAAGCCGTGTGGCGGGCGGAACAGTGGCGACTGGATGAGTTCGTGTGCCTCCTGCACATTGCGCAGATAGGTGCGAGTGGGCACCTTGGCGCCCTGCATGTGGTTCATCGTGTGATTGCCCACGCTGTGGCCGCGGCGTTTCACTTCCTCAAAGAGCTCGGGGTTGCGCTTCACGTTGTCGCCCACGCAGAAGAAGGTGGCCTTGACGCCATAGCGGTCGAGCGTGTCGAGCACCCAGGGCGTAACCTCGGGCACCGGACCGTCGTCAAAGGTGAGATAGACCGTGTGCTCGCGCTTGTGTATGCGCCACAGGGTCTCGGGAAACAGCATGCGGTAAAACAGCGGTGGACGTTCGACTAGCATATCATAATTATTTCTCCCACAGAGTTTACAGAGGGGAAAGGTCTCCCACAGAGACACAGAGGACACGGAGGGGATTTTTTTGATAAATTTTGTTTGATACTTTAATTGTCTCTGTGTCCTCTGTGTCTCTGTGGGAGGGGGGTAAAAAGGGGTTACTGGACAGCGGTAGTGTCGTTTTGCTCGGCGGGCTGCTTGGTTTTGCCCATGCGTTCGTCATAGATGTAGTTGATGCTCGGAGTGTATCCATCCATCACTACACCCATTGCAGTTACTTCCTGCATTGTGCTGTTGAATGTCTTCTCGTCGAATGCTTTGAGAGTGCCGCAAAGCACGGGGAAAAGGTTGTCGCGGATGTAGGCATCGTAGCGAGTGAGACGACTAGCATAGAACGGTGAGAGTGACTGATAGTAACGTGCATATTGAGCAAAACGCAGAGTCTCCTCCTTGAGCAGCTCGGTACCCTTCTTTTGCAATTCGGGTCGCTCGGCCACACGTCCCAGGAACTGGTAAGCCTCGGCTATCTCAAGACCCATGGTCATTGAGTAAGCGCAAGTTTTAGAGGGCAGTTTCTTGTCCATGAGGTCAAGCACAGTGCTTGCTTTGTCGAAGCGGTCCTTGGCATAGGCCTTGGGAGCCTTGCCCATGAATGACTTCTCGCCACGCTCGGCAGCGTCGAGAGCCATGACACCTTCGTTGGTGAGGTCATCCACCAGGCTGAGCATAGCTGTGCGGGTGGTAGTGACCATGCGGCGCACAGTCTCGTCGAGGTAGAGCGAGCCAGGCTCGGCAGTGTCAAGTCCGCCCCAGCGGAATTTGGTGGTCACATTGTTGTACATCTTGTCGGTGGCTGTGTGTATGTTCTTATCCTCGAGGTTCAAGAACGGAGTCACCTGGTAGGCCATACCAGTGTTGAGCATGTAGGGGCTCAAACCGAGGTAGAACGACTCGGGTACTGTCATGGCGAAGTAGCACGGACGCTTCCATCCCTGGGCGATGCTCGAAGCGATGAAGTCGAGCGACATCACAGCGCTTGACGACATGCCTTGACCCATGTCCATGAGGTTCATGAGGATGGCTTCTTGTGCCATGTCGCGCTTGCCGGCAGGCACTACCCCAGCCTTGACAGCCTGATCCACGTCGATGGGGATGGCCACACGAGGATATTTGATCTCGGGCAGGCCATAACGCTGATTGATAGATGCAGGGCTGTAGAGGTGTTCAAGCGACTTGAGCGCAGGCACAAAGACGGTGTCGGGCTCAATGAAGTAGTTGAACTGGTGCTGGTCGTAGGCAAATGTGGTCTTGCCGGCCAACATGGGCAGAGGCTTGCTGTCGTAGGCAGCACGCTGCATCTGACGAATATACCAGTCGGTAGAGAGGTAGCTCAAGTTCACCACGCGCACGTCGGTGCGGTAGTTCTCCACCTCCTGTGCATACCACAAGGGGAATGTATCGTTGTCGCCATTGGTGAAGATGATAGCGTTCTCGTCAAGGCTTGAGAGATAGTTCATGCCGAAGTCACGAGCGGCGTAGCGTCCGCTGCGGTCGTGGTCGTCCCAGGTCTGGCTCACCATCTGCAAGGGCACTGCAAGGCCCACTACGGCAGCAACGGCGGCAAATGCAAGACCCTTCTTTTCATCGGCCTTGCCTGCCTTGCTCTTGCCGAACAATGCAGAGAGGATGCTCCACAATCCGGCAACGCCGAGGCCTATCCAGATGGCAAACGCATAGAACGAGCCGGCGTAGGCATAGTCACGCTCACGAGGCTGGCTGGGAGTCTGGTTGAGGTAAACCACAATAGCCAGGCCGGTCATGAAGAACAGGAAGAACACTACCCAGAACTGCTCGATGCCTCGCTTGTCGCGGAATGCCTGCCACAGCAAGCCCACGATGCCCAGCAGCAACGGCAGCATGAAGAACACGTTGTGGCCCTTGTTGCCCTTGCCCATGTCGTCGGGCAGGAGCGACTGGTCGCCCAGACGCAGATTGTCGATAATGGGGATACCCGAGATCCAGTTGCCATTGGTCACTTCACCCATGCCCTGGATGTCGTTCTGGCGGCCAGAGAAGTTCCACATGAAGTAGCGCCAGTACATGTAGTTGACCTGGTACTCGAGGAACCACCTGAAGTTCTCGGCAAATGTGGGTTTAACCAGTGACTCGGTCCTCATGGGATTAAAGTCTTTATCGACCATTGTCGTTCCCTCTACCATAGTTCCCTGCAAGCCCAGCCATTCCTGGTACTCGCGGGCATGGCCCTCGCTGTGGATGCGGGGGAAGAGCATGTTCTGCTCGGGAACGTACACATAGCTCTCCTTGGGACCAAGGTCACGATAGCTGTCGGGCTCGTCGGGAGAGTTTTTCACCTCCTGGGCATACATTGTGGCGCCCTCGGTCTTATAAGGACGGCCGGTCTCGCCGTTATACACGATCTCGCTCTGGAAAGTGCGTCCGTAGAACAGCGGGCTCTCGCCATACTGCTCGCGGCTCAAGTACTTGGCCAGCTCGAAGGTGTTGTTGGGAGAATTCTCGTCGAGAGGAGTGTTAGCGTTAGAGCGGATGAGAATGAGTGCGTAGCATGAGAAACCGATGAAGATGACCAGTATGCTCAACGAGATATTGGCCATGATTCTCAAGTAGTTCTTGGCAAACTTAACAAAGAGCACGATTCCCACGATAGAAACTATGCCCATCAGGAACCACACGCCCATCGATGTGGTGAAGAACACACCACCCGAGAGGAGAACGCCCATGATGAAAGTCGCAACTGTGAGCACCTTGTTCATGTTCTTGTAAATGCACAAGAGGTTGAGCGCCAGCACTGCGACGAGCAAGAATGCATAGAACAGCGCGCCCGAGTTGAATGACATTCCCAAGCCGTTGACAAACATCAGGTCAAACTTCTGTGCCATCTTCACAAATCCGGGCTCGAGTCCGTAGAGAATCACCAGAATGATGACAAACGACAGCATCAGCGTAATCAGCGAGCCCCACACATTGGTGTTCTTGCACTTGCGGTAATAGAACACCAGCGCGATAGCGGGAATACACAGCAGGTTGAGCAGGTGCACACCCAGCGACAGACCCATCACATAAGCAATGAGAATGAGCCAGCGGTCGCTATCGGGCTCGTCGGCACGGTTTTCCCACTTGAGGGCAAGCCAGAACACCAGCGCAGTGCAGAATGATGAAAAAGCATAAACCTCGGCCTCTACGGCAGAGAACCAGAATGTGTCGCTCCATGTGTAGGCCAGCGCAGCAGCCGCGCCGCTACCCATGACCACAAGGTACTGGGCAAGAGACATGCCCTCGGTCTCACCGTCCTTAACTACCAGCTTCTTCACCAGGTGAGTAGTGGTCCAGAACAGCAGCAGGATGGTAGCAGCACTGAAGAATGCCGACATCGTGTTGACGCAGTAAGACACCTTGGTGATGTCACCGCCGGCAAAGTTGGCAAAGAAACGTGCCGCAAGGATGAAGATAGGGTTGCCAGGCGGGTGGCCTATCTCGCTCTTAAATCCTTGTGCAATAAACTCGGGGCAATCCCAAAAACTTGCTGTGGGCTCAAGCGTGAGCATGTAGGTGACCATAGCCACTGCAAACATGAGCCAACCCAGCGTGTTGTTGATAATGTTGTACTTTTTCATTTATATAACGTTATAATTTTTTTGACGCTATTTGTGTAATAACTCACAAAGTTACTGCAAATCTTTGAAACAACACTTATATTTAGCATTAATTAATAGAAAAATGCAAAACAGGCAACTATTCAGCAAT
>JAGHSP010000273.1 GCA_018065815.1 Candidatus Sodaliphilus limicaballi
TTTTTATTGTGTAAGACACACATTTTTTTCATTCACACACCTAGACACCCCATTCCTCATTTGCACAAACTGCTGCAATAAAAGAAAAAGTCGCATCTCCCCTTGAGGGGAAAGCGACTTGTTTCTTCTCATGTGTCGATTGACTGTGACGTCAATTATTCACCGGGAGCGATTGCCTCGTTGGGGCAAGAGTCAGCGCAAGTACCGCAGTCGATGCAAGTATCGGCGTCGATTGAATAGATGTCACCCTCGCTGATTGCGCCTGTGGGGCAAACCGACTGGCAAGTTCCACATGCTACACAGTTGTCATTAATTACGTTTGCCATTGTGTGAAAAATTTAAATTAGTAAAAAGTAAATAATTTCGGGCAAAATTAATGCTTATTTTTTAATTGAGCACTATGTTTGCTCAAAAAAATGCACTATTCACCCCAACTTTCACACCTTTCACCGCTTTTGCTCGGTTGATAATGTTTCCAAGCAAGTAACTCATTAATTTTGCACCCATGAAAACAACCCATTCTTCCAATCAGACTACAAAAGTGATCAAAGTGATAAAAACGATCAAAGTGATCAAAGTGATAAAAGTGATAAATGCGATAAAAACGATAAGAACGATAAATGCGATAAGAACGATAAAAACGTTTTTTATACGCATCGGGTTGCGCAAATTGAAAAAAAATAGTATATTTGTAAACTCAAATATATAGATATGGACCTACAAGACTGGAAAGACAAACTGGGTGCGGCATTTGACCTGCCCGTGACCGACGGAAATACCACTGACGAGACTGCCACACAAACCCCTAACGCACTTGAACAGCAAGGCAAAGACATGATTGACATCGTGCTCGAGAAGAAAGGGCGCGGAGGCAAGCAAGCAACCATTGTGACGGGGCTTCACATCGATGACGAGACGCTCAAAGAACTCGCCAGCGAACTCAAGCGGCACTGTGGCGTGGGCGGATCGGCACGTGGCGGCGAAATCCTTATCCAGGGCGACGCACGCAGCAAGGTGCTTGCATTGCTCAAGGGCAAAGGATTCAAAGCCCGCATCATCTAAAACTGTCACAACAGTATAGTTACATCATTATTTAAACATTTCAACATTCTATCACCATGAGCAGCAGCTACTCTGGACTTAACGTAATCAAGGCCAGCGCTGGATCGGGCAAGACCTACACGCTGGCAAAGAACTATATCGAACATGTGCTCTTCGTGCCAGGAAAAGGCGGCAAACTCGAACTGCGCAGGGCCAAGGACTACCACCAGCACATTCTTGCCATCACGTTTACCAACAAGGCGACGCAGGAGATGAAGACACGCATCGTCAACGAGATGTTCACATTGAGCCTCGACCCCGCCAAGAGCGACTACTACGACGACTTTAAAAAAGAGTGCTCACAGGATGCACTTGACGGACTCAAGGACGCGGCAAGCCAGGCGCTGAACGCGTTGCTCTTCAATTACAGCGCATTCAAGGTGAGCACTATCGACTCGTTTTTCCAGTCGGTGCTGCGCAACTTTGCACGCGAGCTCGACCGCGACTACAACTACGACATCGAACTCAACGACAAGTATGCGGTACGCCTTGCCACACAGAGCTTCCTATCCTCGCTGGGCAAGGAACGCCAGCTCACAGGAGGCAAAATCACGCAAGTGGAAAAATGGGTAAAGGAATTTCAATCTATACAGCTCGACGCCAAGGCCAAATGGAACTCGCTGTATGACCTCGATGGCTCGCAATATGGCCCTCCGACGCTAGCCACGTTTGCCGCCGACAACATCAACAAAGAGTTTGTGCGCAAGCACCTGGATGACCTGTGCGACTACCTCTCGGGCAACAAGGTCGGGGAAAACTTGGAAAAGATCATGACATTCCGTGACATCCTGAACAACGCCGCCAAGAGTAACCTGAAAAAATTTGAGACTACATCCTGGCAGAACGAGGTCAAGAAGATCTTGGGCGTCGTCCCTGACGATCACTTCAACCACAAGAAGCCATTCTACAAACTCTACACTTATGGCACAGACTATGGCTCCGACAGCTTGAAGCGAATGATTGCCGATCCCACCGACCCGTTCAAAAAAGAATATAAGCCCACCGACACCGTGATGCTGGGCAAACTGAGTGCAAAAGTCAAGGAAATCATCGAAAGCAAATACTACCACAAACTGTTCGACGCATTGACTAGGCACCTGTGCTTTGTGGGCCTGCTGGGCGAAATCAACAAGAAGCTCGATGAATACCGCCGCGACAACAACACGCTGCTCATTGCCGACTCCAACGAGTTGATAAGCAAGGTGATTTCGACACATGAAGACGCCCCCTTCATCTACGAGCGCACGGGCACGTGGATCAATACCTACATGCTCGACGAGTTCCAGGACACCAGCGAGACCCAGTATGGAAACTTCCTGCCGCTGCTCAAAGAGAGCCTTTCGCACTCGCAGGACAACTTCAACCTCATCATCGGCGATGTGAAGCAGGCCATCTACCGCTTCCGCAACGCCGACCCAAGCCTGTTTCGCGACAGCATCGACAAAGACTTCACACACATACACCCCGACACGCTGCGACACAACTGGCGTAGCCTCAAGAATATCATCGATTTCAACAACTCGTTCATCGAGAAACTTCTCGCACTGCAGCTATACGACGGGTGCAGCGCGCTGAAACGCTCCTATATGCCCGACGGCAAGGATGAATACTACAAGCAACTCGTGCCGTCGAAGCGAGAAACAGGCGAGCAAGGCATGGTGAAAGTGCTATTCAAGGACAACAATGGGAAACAGCTGAATGCGCTCGACGATGTGAATGATTTCATCATCGACTACCTGCTCGAACTCCATGAGCGCTTTGACTGGAAAGACATCATCATCCTCGTCAACAGGAACAAGGAAGGACAGTCAATTGTGGAGACAGTGCTCGACCACAACAAGAAAGTGCACGCTCACGAACCCGGCAAGGTGATACCCATCGTGTCGGGCGAAATGATGAAACTGCATCGCAGCACCGCCGTGCGCCGACTCATCAACATGCTGCGGTTCATCGACCTCACCGACTACGTGTTCAATGCCGAAGACGACGAACTCGACAATTCTAAAATTGACACCGATGTCACAGCCAGGACTCAACGCAAGCGACTCGCCGAGCAACGCAAGTTTGTCGCGCTGGGCAAGTTCATTGAGCAAATCGAAGTCCAAGGCACCAGCACAAGCGAGCAAGCTGGCGATGTGCTCAACCAGTGCTTCGAAGACATCAACGCGCAGGCATCGCTGCCCACCGACAAGCAGTTGGAACAATATGCCCTCATGCTCAACGACATGCTGCCCTCACGGCAGTCTGGCATGATGAGCCTCGTGAGCATCGTGGAACATCTTATCCACTCTTACGTCAACAACACCGAGAGCAGCGAAGAGTCTATCTACCTGCACGCATTCCAAAACTGCGTGATACAGTTTGCCAACCAGAGCAACGGCGGCACGGTGCGGGAATTTCTGCGCTACTGGGACCGCAACAAGGACAACATCAACGTGCCCGACTCGGGCGACGTCAATGCCGTCAACGTGCTCACAATACACAAGTCTAAAGGCCTTGAGGCGCACTGCGTCATCGTGCCTTATGCCGGCTGGTCAAACGATGCCTCTAACAGCGACCTGTGGGTCACCAGGGAAGAGTGGCTCAACGATGGCGGGCGACAACTCCTCGACATCGCTGCTGGCAAGGACAAGTGGAGCAAAGACATCGTGCCTCCCATCCTGCTCATGCCTCGCACTGCACTCAAAGTGGGTGGCGATGAATTTGGCCTCTTCACCAATATCACCGCACGCGAAGGCGAGAACGACATCATCGACAACATCAACCGCACCTACGTGGCATTCACTCGCCCGCGCAAGGAACTGCACATCTTCGCTGTGAAATTACCCAAAAGCGGCAAAAACACCATCGCTAATCAGCTTGAAGCCATTGTACCAGGCATGAAAGGCATGGAACCCATCGGCGACGGACAGTACCAGATGGGAAAACCTTGGGTAAGGGAGAATGACAGCAACACATCGACCAAGGACAACGAGGTTAAGTGGACTAACAAAGAGCTCGACTCCTATGCCGTGTCCACCAACCAGGTCATGGTGAACCTGCCCAGCGACATCAACGACATGCGCGAGACTGGAAAACGACTGCACGCTTTGCTCAGCCTCATCACCACTCGCAGCGACATCGACAAGGCAGTGCGGTTGTGCGTGCGCCGTGGCATCATCACCAACGACCCCAACGACCCCTGGAACGCAGCAGTGGCACGCGAGAGACTCACGGCTTTGCTCAATCGGGAAGATGTCAAAGAGTGGTTTGACGACGGCAACAAGGTGTACAACGAGCGTCCCCTCATAGTCGAGAATTACAACCATGACTTCGAGACTAAACGCCCCGACCGCGTGATACAACGCCCCGACGGCTCGTGGGTAGTCATCGACTACAAGTTCGGCCAGCGCGACGACGAGAAACACTTCAAGCAAGTGAGACCCTACATCTTTGCACTCAACAAAGCCACCGGCAAATACGTCACCGGCTACATCTGGTATCTCACCCTAGACACCATCGTCCCCGTGTGACAAATATTGTCATTAAAACAGACTGTACCGATTAAACAGATTGATATTGAGTTGTTTAAGGTGGGTTTTATTAATTATGTCGAGGCGATTTTGAGGGGTGTTTTGAGTAGATTTTTGGCAACGACGGAGTCGTTACACTGCATCGTAACCGATGGTCGAGACCATCGGAGTTGCCAAAACAGACTCAAAAGCGACCGAAAAAAATAATAAACATTTATCATAATTAATAGAACTCACCTTAAATAGTAACTATTCACCAATGGAACTCCCCGCGCGGATCTCACTGATCTCACTGATTTTTTTTAACAATTAGAGGCTGAAAGCCGACACGCACAAAGCTTGCTTTGGGCACATAACCCCCACCGA
>JAGHSP010000413.1 GCA_018065815.1 Candidatus Sodaliphilus limicaballi
CACACCAGTGGTATCGCCTTTTTTCTCTCGCAGAAGGAATAGATACTATTGATGAACAAAATCGCTAAAAATACTAAAAAGAGATACAATAATTAAAAAGAAATTGTTATCTTTGTGAGTTGATTGGGGAAGTGCACTTGGTTGTGCCCCGGTCATGATAGTTAATGTATTGAAACGAAAACAGATAATGAATGGTTCTGTGATATTCAGGATAGTGCGCATGATATTTGGCGTGTTGATGGTGGTCGTGTACATAGGCATGGCTATAGCTATTGCGTGCAACTACTTTGACTGGTCGAATGTCCCTGTGTGGAAAATCGCCCGGTGGTGCCTTGCGATAGTGTTCTTTGCTTACGGCATCTACCGTGCCTACCGCCAGATAAAGGGGATTGATTACTACCGCTTGGATCGTTTTAAAAAAGAAGAAGATGAAACAAAGGCTTAACATAGTGTGTGCTGCCGTTGTGGCGGCTGTGGCGCTGCTGCTGGTGTCGTGCCAGGGCGAGTCCACGCAGTCGAGCACCAAGGGCTTGACCAAGGTTTATTGCGACGAGTCGTTCCGCAATATCCTCGACCAGGAGATAGAGGTGTTTGAATATACCTATCCCGAGGCCAACATCATGGCGATGTACACCGACGAGGCTTCGGCCCTCGACTCGCTCATGCACGGGGCGTGTGACCTGATCATCACCTCGCGCGACCTCACCGACCAGCAGCGCGACCTGCTGGGCAAGATGGGCAGGGCTCACCGCTCGCACAAGATTGCCGTGGATGCTGTGGCCATCATCGTGAACAATGCCAACGATATCCCCGAGCTGTCGATGCAGGACCTCACCGACATCTTCACCGGCAAGGTGAAACGCTGGGGCGAGGTTTTCCCCACTGCTCACAAGAACGATTCCATCAAGGTGGTCTTTGACGGCAACGGCACTGGCGTGATGCATTACATCAAGGAAAAGTTTGTGGGCAACGGCAAGTTTGGCCCCAATGTGTTTGCCCGCGAATCGACCGAGGACGTGTTTAAGGCCGTCGAGGGTCAGCGCAACACCATAGGCTTTGTGGGCGTGAGCTGGATCAGCGCCACGATGGACTCGCAGGAGCGCACCATCGAGGACCGCGTGACCGACCTCAACGAGAAGAACGAAGTGTCGGTAATCGACTTCACCGACCGCATCAGGGTGATGCCCGTGCGCGGTCCCGAGGAGACACGCGGATACAAGCCCTACCAGGCCTATATCAACGACGGGCGCTATCCGCTGTATCGCGTGATCTGGGCCATCGACGCATCGGCAGGAGGAACGCTTGACCACGGCTTCTACTCATTCCTCACCGGCGTGATAGGGCAGAAGATCATCATGCAGACCGGCATACTGCCAGCGGCCGAACCCGTGCGCACCGTGGAGGTGACGAAGTGATAAAATGAAAGAATTTTTACTTTTTGGCGTGCGATAATTAAACTATCTGGCATTGTTTTGTGTCAAATGGTCAAAAAAATAACAAAACGAGAGAATAAAAAGAAAACAATAACACATAAAAAACTACTGAAATGAAGATTAAGATTTTTGCAGCTTCCATGCTTATTGCAGGAGTTTCACTGTCTTCAATGGCTCAAGGCTATAAGGACGGTATCGAGTACTACAAGGTAGATCAGCTCGACAATGCAAAGGAACTGCTTGAGCGCAACCTCAATGCAGCATCAACCAACAAAGCCGAGGCTTACTACTATCTGGGCCAGATTGCCTTGCAGCGCAAGAATGTGGCCGAGGCTAAGGCAAACTTCGACAAGGGTGTTGCCGCCGACGCAAACTTCGCCTACAACTACGTGGGCCAGGGACAGCTCGCCCTTGCAAGCGACGCCAAGGCCGCTGGAGTCCTCTTTGAGACTGCACGCAAGCTCTCAAAGAAAGACTCAAAGCTCGAGAGCGCAATCGCACGCGCTTACTACGATGTGAATCCCACCACATTTGCCAAGGACATCGAGAAGTGCATCAAGAACGCCCGCAAGTGGAATGCTAACGACCCCGAGTCGTTCATCTTTGAGGGTGACACCTATGCCGACAAGCAGGACTGGGGAACAGCAGCCGGACAGTATGAGCTTGCTTACACCTACGATCCCAGCAACATCGAGGCACAAGTGAAGTGGGCCAACACCTATTATAATGTGAACCCCACGCTGGCACTTCAAAAGCTCGAGGAGCTCAACGTGAACAATCCCAACTCTGCTCTTGTGCAGCGTCAGCTCGCAGAGAAGTACTACGTTGCCAACCTTGGCGCCAAGGCTGCCGAGAAGTATGGCGAGTATATCAAGAACCCCAACCACTTTGCCCAGGACGAGGTGCGCTACGTGCAGCTTCTGTTCTTCGGCGGCAAGTTCCAGGAGTCTTATAACCTCGCATCAAGCCTCATCGGCAAGCTCAATGCAGGCGACCCCAACGTATTCTTCATGCAGCGCATGAAGCTCTACAACAAGGTTCAGATGCAGGATTGGGCAGGCGCAGCAGCCGACGGTGACGCACTGTTTGCAATGGCAAAGCCCGCCGACGTGACCTATGAGGTAAAGGACTACACCGACTATGCCAAGGCACTCCAGGAGGCTGGTCATCCCGAGAAGGCGATCAAGGCTTACGAGATGGCAGCAGAGCTGAACCCCAACAACCTCGACCTCGTGCGTAGCTTGAGCGATACCTATGCCGACGCAAAGGACTATGTGAAGGCAGCCGCTTACTACCAGAAGGTTGTGGATAACGACCAGTGCAAGGCCAATGACTACTTCGTGGCAAGCCGCCGCTACTACAACCTCGCTGTCACAGCCGAGGACGAGGCAGTGAAGGCTAACGCAATGGCACAGGCTCGCAAGTACATTGAGATTGTTGACGAGAAGGTACCCGACAATATTCCTATCATCAACCAGAAGGCTCGCATCGAGAAACTCGAGGAGGGTGGTAAGAACACCGGCAAGGCTGTGGCAACCTACAAGAAGCTCATCAGCCTGCTCGATGCAAAGGAGAACCGCAATGACTATGCTAACGAGTACATTTCGGCTTACCAGTACCTGGGCAACTACTCAATGGACAAGGGCGACAAGGCTGCTGCCAAGGAGTATTACCAGAAGTGGCTGCAGCACGATCCCGAGAACAGCGATCTGCGCCGCTATGTGGAGTCACTCAAGTAAATCACAGTAATATTTATATTAATGTGGCAGGGTTTTGAGATCCTGCCACATTTTTTCAAGGTGAACGTGTGACTATCCAACAATACCTCTCGCAGATGACGCAGATTTAATAATAACTGAAAGAAATTAAAATAATTAGAA
>JAGHSP010000107.1 GCA_018065815.1 Candidatus Sodaliphilus limicaballi
ATTTTACAGGGCAAAAAACTACTGTTTTAGACGAGACCTTTTTGCGGCACACCATTTTCCCCGCTTTTCACACCGACGGGAATTGCCGAAAAACAACCCAAATGCGCCATAGGCGGTGCAAAAAGTTTGCGATTAAGTCAAAATATCATTAACTTTGCAAAAAAAATAATATGGAAAATCTACCCCAAGACCCGTTTATGCTGATGAGTTTCATCAACATGAAACTGCGCGACGAGTATGCCTCGCTCGATGAATTGTGTGCATCGCTTGACATCGACCGCGAGTGGCTCGTTGAGCGTCTGGCACAGGCGGGAATGGAATATAGCGAGGAAAACAACAAATTTTGGTAATCAACAACTTACGACTATGGACGGAATGAAAGCATATAAACTGTCACTCACTCTCGACTGCTTGTGCATATTAATCGCTGCCGCAGTGCTATATTGCGCTAACAAGATGCTGCTGCCCATGTGGGCTCTCATCGCAGGAGCAATCGTTGCTCTGGCACTGCTGATAGTAGCGGTGAAGCTTTTGCTCAAAGCCCGCAAGTCATTCAAGCAGGACGCAGAGGAATGGGTAAAGAACCATCAAGACGCTCCCGCCGAAGAAGAACGAGAGGAGAATTAATCATGGCACGATATAAGTTTATCTCATGGAACGTGAACGGCTTGCGCGCTTGCGCGGGAAAGGGGTTTGAAGACGCGTTCAAGGTTCTGGATGCCGACTTCTTCTGCCTGCAAGAGACCAAGATGCAACCGGGTCAGCTCGACATTGATTTTCCCGGCTACACTTCCTACTGGAACTCGGCCGACAAGAAAGGATACAGCGGCACAGCAATATTCAGCCGCCACACGCCACTGAACGTGACCTACGGCTTGGGCATCGACGAGCACGACCACGAAGGACGAGTAATCACACTGGAAATGGAGAAATTCTATCTCGTAACCGTTTACACCCCCAACAGCCAAGACGGATTGCGACGCCTGGACTACCGCATGACATGGGAAGACGCTTTTCGCACTTACCTGCTGGGGCTCAACGAGAAGAAGCCCGTGATAGTGTGCGGCGACCTCAACGTGGCGCACAAGGAAATCGACCTGAAAAACCCAAAGAGTAACCGCAAGAATGCCGGTTTCACCGACGAGGAACGCGCCAAGATGACAACGTTGCTCGAGAGCGGATTTACCGACACATTCCGCCACTTCTATCCCGCCCAGGAAGGCATTTACTCGTGGTGGAGCTATCGATTCCAGGCACGCCAGAAAAACGCTGGCTGGCGCATTGACTATTTCCTGGCATCTTCATCAATCGACGGCAACCTCGTGGACGCCAAGATCCACACCGACATCCACGGCAGCGACCACTGCCCCGTGGAACTCATGCTTGACATCTGATAATTTGTTTATTATGAGAGCATTTATTATCCTATTAACTGCTCTAATGTACGCTTTCACTATTAAAGCTCGCACCCATAATTTATACAAATTCAAGATTGTTAAGAGCATTTTAGTCGATAAATAATAAAAAAGTCGTAACTTTGCAGTTAACGGAGACACTTCTTCCTTCTTGCATGGCATAACAACTAAAAAGGAAACCAAAATGGGCATATACATTAATAGAGGCAATTCTGGATTCGTTAAATACACAAATAGCGAATATGTGGATAAAACTAGAATGATTGCGTACATCAATTCGACATTGGGCGGTGCAAACATGCTGACCTGTGTCACTCGCCCGCGCCGTTTTGGCAAATCAATGGCAGCCAATATGTTATGTGCCTATTACGACAAATCGTGTGACTCTTCATCCTTGTTTGAGAAATTTGAAATTGCCAAAGACCCTTCATTCAAGGAGCACCTCAATAAATATCGTGTCATTTATATCGATATCACCGATTTTACGACAAGGTTAGGACATCCCGAGAATCTTGTAGTTAACATGCAGAATAAAGTAATAGCAGATGTAATGAAAGCATATCCCGAGTTTACATTTGCTGACGATTCTGACCTGATGGATATCCTGCTTGAAGTTGCGACATTAACAGATGAACGTTTCATCATGATAATTGATGAATGGGATGCAATGTGCCGCGAACTGTCGGATAGGCCAGAAATCATGAGTGATTATGTTTCTCTTCTTAGAAGACTTTTTAAAGGGAGCAATACATCAAAGGTTTTTGCAGGGATATATATGACAGGTATATTACCAATTAAGAAATATGGTACGCAATCAGCCCTAAACGATTTCCGTGAGTATTCAATGACTACTCCCGGCCCTATGGGAGGTTTCTTAGGCTTCAATGATGATGACGTAAAAATGCTCTCAGAAGAATACCACATGGACTTCTCTGAACTGAAACGTTGGTATGATGGCTATGAAATGGACACTTTTGATTGGAGAATCAATGCCCCAGATATAAAGAAAACAGCCATCTATAACCCCAACTCGGTAATGACAGCAATAAGAGCTCGACGTTGCGATAATTACTGGGCACAATCAGAGGCTTTCGATTCTCTGCAACGTTATATCGACAACGATTTCAACGGAGTAAAGGAAACTCTTGAGAAACTCATTAAGGGAGAACCTGTTAGAATTAATGTCCTGCGTTTTGGCAACGACATGAACGACGTGAGCGACAACGAAGAACTATTCACGTTGCTTATACATCTAGGATATTTGACCTACGACCTTAATTTTAAGCACGTGACCTTGCCCAATCAGGAGATACGTGAGGAGTTCGTTGAGGCCCTCCGTGGCAGCAAAAGCCACAAGGAGTTGTCAGAGCTTGTGCGCACTTCCGACAAACTCCTTGAAGCCTTATGGATGAGAGACGAAGAAGCTGTAGCAACTGGCGTGGAATATATCCACAACCACAAAGTCGCACCTAATTTCTACAACAACGAGCAGGCATTGCGTTCTGTGGTGCGTACAGCTTTCCTTGGTGCCATTGACCACTACATCGAAATTCAGGAATTACCCAGCGGTAAAGGGTATGCCGACTTGGTGTTTATTCCTCGTCGCAATAGCAACCATCCCATTCTCGTAATCGAGTTGAAATGGAACGATACAGCCGAGACCGCAATCAGCCAAATCAAGAATCGTGACTACCCCGAGATTATCACCCCCCTCGCAGGCGAAATACTACTCGTGGGAATCAGTTATAATTCAGGCACAAAGAAACACACCTGCCTCATTGATTCAATGACAAAGGAATAACTGCTTAACATCTACAAATTCACTTATTATGAGAACAGTTATCCCGCGCCCCCCTATTATATTATGCCCGCAACGGGAGTTGCAGGGAGAAAAAGCATCATTCAGGATCTTGCCAGAAGATGTCGGGGTCGCTGGTGGTGTAGCGAGGATGGGTATAGTAATCAAAACCAGAGGGAACGAGCTGGATGAAGTCCACTGTCGAACTGCGATAACGTGACTCGGTGTTGAACTTGCACTCCATGGGACATGCGATGATGTAGAGGTTCTTTGCCATATAAGTTTCAAGATAGTACCCTTTATCCTGCTTGTTCTCGTTATTGTGGTTTGCCTCGTCGTTGAGCACCATGGGACGACCGTCAACGAGACGTTCACGCACCTCGGCAATGCTCAGCATCACGTCGTTCTCATCGGTCACCCAAGCATTCATCGTGGGGTCAACATAGAGCCACTTGTGCATAGTCTCTGACCACACGCAGTTGATCACATGCGAGTCATAGTCGTTAGAGTCCATGGGCATGCAGCTCACAATTCGAGCTTTGAAACCCATCGACAGATACATCTCCATGAGCACAGTAGCGAGCTGGCGGCAGTTGATGCCGCGGCCAGTGACCTTGTAGTAGTGGTAGAGGTCGATGGCGTCGTTCTCGGCAAAGGCATAGTTGCTGCCGTCGTGGCGAATGGTGTTGTGGCAATAGGTGAGGATATTCTTGATCCTTGACAGTTCGTCGCCATTGCCGGCAACCGAGTCAAGGCGGAAATATTCGCGCACCTGCTTCAAGTTACCCTCATTCATAGACTGGTAGCGAAACGCGGGAATGGTGTCGACGTTTTCCTTGCAGTAAGGTCCCGATTGCTTAAGTTTATAGATGGGCTGGCGCATCTTCACTTCCTCAATTATTGCCTTGACTTGCTTGTCCTTGGCAATGGTGACGAGGTCGTTGTCGTTGATGTCCCACATGAGGTTGCCATAGTTGTCCCAACCCAGGTCAACCGACTTGCGCAGCATGGCTATTGCAGTTTTCTTCTTGCCTATGCGCGCATAGCAGCACGCAAGGTCGTAGTAATCGAACGACGCCATCTGGTTCAGCACAGCCTTGTCGATGCGGTGTTCGTCCTGCGGGAACTCCGCCGCCTCGTAGAGCGCCACCAGTTTCTCTAGCGGAACTATGCATGCGCCGAAGTCTTTGATGCTCTCGCGCTGGGTCTTGAGCGAAATAACACTGTCGCGGAACTCTTCAAACGTAAACACCTTGGCATCAGCAACCATCGCCATTGCGAATGCAGCAACAAGCATTGCAAAAAATCTCTTAGTAGTCATAATCCTTCGTTTTTTCTTTGTAATCTCTCAATTCTATAACGCAAAATTACAATAATGATTCCTAATCACTATTGTAAAAAATGGACAAAGTGTTTACATGCTAAAAAAGCATTCAATGCACCCACCTTATTTTATTTTCAAGGAAATGATAGCTGGTATCGCTATGCTAGTGCCGGCGGCGAGAATGAGATGCTGGGTGTCGAGGGCAAGGCGCTTGACGGCGCCCGTGACGGTCATGTAACTGCCGCCTTGCTTGCGGGCGTCGGGCACAAAGTGGGTGACTTCGACCACGGGATGATCGCTGACGCACTGCTGCAACTGGGCAAAGGCTTCGTTGAGTTCGTCATTGAGTGCCCCGTCAAGCTCAATCTGCTGGTCGGTGAGGCGGGCTGTCTCGGCAATGGCATCGTCATGGCCAGTGAGGGCGGCAAAGGGCGCAAACTGAGCAGCACGTGCCATCATCGACATGCGCCGGTGGTTCTTGGGCTCGGGGTGAGGCAGGTTGATTATGTCATCATAATTGTCTTCTATCATTTTTTTGTAAAAGTTTAAAAGTTTAAAGGTTTTAAGGTTTAATCGGTATTTTCTACATTTCGAGAAACACTCTGTCCCATTATCACTCTTATCCATAATCCTTAATCTCTAATCTTTAATCTCTAATCTCTCACGCCTTGTGTCCTCCTATCTGTGCGTTACGGTCCTTGGCTGTCGCTCCCTCGGCGAAATTAAGTCCTTTGAGAATAGCATTTTTGCCATATTTCTTCTTGATGTCGAGCAGGGTCTCCTGCATGGCGCGCTCGCGGTCGAGCGTGGCGTTCTCCTCTCGGGTCTCGCGAGCAACTTGGTCCATGTCGGTAAACAAGTTGTACTCCACCTGCTTGTGCCTGTTTGCTGCAAGTTCTTCTCGCACCACGCGGTTGACGGTGATGTTGAGCCTGCGCACGAGCAGGTCGGGATTGACGATGCGGTCATATAGCTGGAGCGTTGCTTCGCGAATGAGTCGCGACGACGACGTCTGGCGGTCGAGGTTAATGGTGCCGTGCGAGTGCTTGGGCACACGGCGGCCATAGTAGTCCACACCCACCTCGCCATCATAGCGGGCACTTATCTCGGGTAGGGTGAGGCTCTCTATGTCGTAGCCTATGGTCACCACAAGCTGGTCGGTCACCAAGCGCTTGTCCACCAGGTCGAGAGCAACGGCATCGGCCATCTCCTGGATAACGATGCGCGCACGGGGCACGGTGTAGGCACACGTGAGCACCTGCCCGCTGCTCAAACTGTTGGTCTCGGGACGATAGGCCTTGACCTTGTCTATGGTGCATGGTTCCCATCCCCAAGCGTGGTCGATGAGCAACTCGGCGTTGACACCGAAGAGTTTATACAAGAACTCCTCGTTTCGGAGCGACAGCCGGGCAATCTTGCCCATGGTGTCAATGCCATACTGCTCCAGACGGCTAGCTATGCCCCGCCCCACTCGCCAAAAGTCGGTGAGCGGACGATGGTTCCACAGCTTTTGACGATAAGAGATTTCATCGATCTCGGCAATGCGCACGCCATCCTTGTCGGCAGGCATGTGTTTTGCCACTATGTCCATCGCCACCTTGCACAGATACATGTTGGTGCCTATGCCTGCTGTCGCAGTGATGCCCGTCTGCGCCAGCACGTCGCGCACAATGGTCATCGC
>JAGHSP010000401.1 GCA_018065815.1 Candidatus Sodaliphilus limicaballi
TCAGTGAGATCCGCGCGGGGAGTTCCATTGCTGAATAGTTACGACAAAAGGACAAAAGAAAATCAAAGAATTATTCTAATTTCGAATAATTTCTTTCAGTCAAAACTTCCCCGAGTTCCCCGAGTTCCCCGAGAGGCAAGTTTCAATCTAGCTCTCTGCGTCCTCTGTGCCTTCTGTGGGGGGGGAGCTGGGTAGTCGCGAGACCTTAAACCTAGTTTATACAGAGTTTTTTACAAAAAAATTTCTTTATTTCAAAATAATGTGCTAACTTTGCACCCGCAATTTTCCCGAAAGGCACAAATAAGAGCGTGGACATCATGTCCAAGCCGCCGTACGGACCAACTTTCAATACAATTTTAAATGTACGCAATTGTAGAAATCCAGGGACAGCAATTCCGCGCCGAGGCTGGCAAGAAATTGTTTGTTCATCACATCGCTGATGTGAACGAAGGCGACAAGGTAGAATTCGACAAGGTTCTGCTCGTTGACGCTGAAGGTAATGTAACCGTAGGTGCTCCCACCGTTGAGGGCGCAAAGGTAGTTTGCGAGGTAGTTAATCCCCTCGTGAAAGGTGAACACGTGATCGTTTTCAAGAAAAAACGTCGCAAAGGCTATCGCCGTCTCAATGGCCATCGCCAGCAGTTCACTCAAGTTGTGATTAAAGAAGTAGTTGCTTAACCCCCTAAATTTTATCGATTATGGCACATAAAAAAGGTGTAGGTAGTTCAAAGAACGGCCGCGAGTCAGAGAGCAAACGACTTGGCGTTAAAATTTTTGGTGGTTCATTCGCTAAGGCTGGTAACATCATCAAGCGCCAGCGTGGTACAGTTCACCGTCCCGGTCAGAACGTAGGCATGGGTCGTGACCACACACTGTATGCACTCGTTGACGGTATCGTTGAGTTCAAGCAGCGCGCAGGCAAGAGCTACATCAACATTGTAGCTGCTCCCCAAAGCGAAGAACAGAACTAAAAACCTATCAAGGTTTTAATTGCACAAGGGCGACTTCAACACGAAGCCGCCTTTCTTCTTGTGCGGCAGGGATAGAAATGCAACACGCACCTCGTCCAGCAGGACGCTAATCGGAGCAAATAGGTGAGACTCAAATGGTTTCACATGCTAAAGTTGAGTTATAACCTTCGAAAACCCCGTACCATACTACAAGCGCAGTGCAGTAGGGATGTGCGGGGTAAGGACAGGACGCAGTTTTGATGCGGTTGCTGCTCAATCTGCTTTCTATTTAGATAGTAGGATAAAAGAAAAAAACTCTGTGCCTCTGCGGGGGAGTCAGGGTTTCCTTTACCGAAATTGTCAAGATTATAAAAAAATATTCATTTTTATTTTGATTTGAAAGAATTATTTGTAACTTTGTACGTTGTTTAGAAT
>JAGHSP010000211.1 GCA_018065815.1 Candidatus Sodaliphilus limicaballi
AGCTCTTTACATACTTATCACCATCATACTTGCGAACAAGATAATTGAAGTGATTTCTGTCGAGAAAAGATGCCAATTGTGAGAAAACGAATTTGTCTTGAGACATATGCAGTCGTTGATTTTGGCTGCAAAGTTACAAATTTAAGTCTGTCGACTCACAAAATTGCTTCTAAAAGACTATATTTCAATAATTTCAAAGACCGATTAGCACACTTTAACGGGACAGTAGTGATCCTGTTTCTATATAGTCAAATCGACCATCTTTTACAAGATACTTTATTGCCTGCCGCGCCAAAGGGCAGTTTTGTACCTCATCAAAAATGATGACCGACTTACGTTCCTTCAGTACTACATTGTACAAAGACTGGAGTTGAAGGAAAATAAAATCCTTATTCATCAAGTTGTTAAACAATGATTTTACCTCGTTGGATGCTTCATTGAAATCAACAAGAATGTATGACTCGTACTCGTTCTGTGCAAACAATTCAACCAAAGTTGATTTGCCCACACGTCTGGCCCCCTCTACAAGAATGGCAGATTTGCCATTGCTGGTTCTTTTCCATTCAAGGAGTTTAGCATATAGTTTGCGTCTGAATATTCGTTCCATATTGTAAGAATGTATCTGATAAGTCAAGTGCAAAATTACTATTAATTTCTCGCTTACCAAAATGTTTTTGGCGAAAATATCCAAAAATACGCAAATGTTTTCGGTTGAAATCTCCAAAAATACCAGATTGTAGCATCTTGTGTGTACCAGATTCGAAAAGTAGATGTTTCTCACAGCCACGATAGCAAGTGCAGCCCTATAAAGACATCGGACAACAATGGTTATTAATAAAAATTGAATTTTTCTTTTGGATATTTCAACAATTATTACGAAATTTGTAGTCTATCTTGTTGCAATTCACCTTATAAAAGGTAGCAAGCATATAAACCCAAATAAAGATTATAAACTTACAGAAAAATTTATATTTACACAAGGCAAACTAAAATTATGAAAATTAAACAAATCGCAAAGACAATGCGTGTCTGGATTACCGTCGTGATGGTGTGTGCCGGCATGTTTATGTCTCCCAGGGCAAGCGCTGGTGTTCCTTACCCTAACGACTTGTATCTTACCCAGGTGGGTGCTGTGACTTGCACTCTTGTAGGCAATGCTATGATGTTGCGTGCCCGCATGTACCTGAGCAACAACTCTACATGGACAGCTATTACCGAAGACTCTCTCGAACCCATCGGCTGGCTCGAGGGTGTGGGCATGCGCAATAGTTTCACTTGGAACTATGCCGGCAACTCGATTACAGTGAACTATGCCTACACTAATGGCCTCACTGTGGCATCGTTGCAGAATATCCTCGCTGCTCACCCCGAGGGCGTGGTGATCTACACTCCCAGCATTCCTCATGGCCAGTGGGTGACCGACGTTGAGAACGGCATCGTGTACAGTGCCGACACTTCGTGGTCGGGTTACTTCGGACGCCGTCCCATCACTAACACTTTGCAGGGACAGTACCTTGGCACTCAGGAGAATGTCCTTGCCAACGTGAGCAGTTACTGGTATGTTTCGTCCTACAACATCACTGCCAACACCAATTATGGCAACGGCGGCGGTAATAACGGCGGCACTACTACTACCCAGAGCAGCCAGAACCTGCCCAATGGCACCTACCGCATCGCTTGCTACGGCGACATGAAGTATGGCCTTGACATTGATGCTGGATCGCAGGCCAACGAGGCCAATGTGCAGCTGTGGGAGTATGTGGGCTCTAATCAGCAGCACTTCAAGATGACCTTCAAGGACGACCACTACAACATCCAGGCCGTTCATTCGGGCAAGAACCTCGACTTCAAGCTTGCGGGCTCGACTGCCGGCACCAATGTGCAGCAGTATGAGATCGATGGCACTGATGTGCAGAACTGGTCGCTCCAAGATGCAGGCGACGGTGCTTACTACATCGTCAACCACAACGGCCTGTACATGGACGTGAACGGCGGCACTATTGCCAACGGAACTAACATCCAGGGTTGGACTGGCAACAAGAGCGATGCCCAGAAGTGGATCTTCATCGCTGTCGATGGCGGTCAGACTCTCCCCGATGGCGACTACAACATCCGCTCGGCCAAGAACTTCAACTATGGCGTTGACGTGGAAGGCGTTTCTACTGCCAATGCTGCCAATGTGCACCTGTGGGAAGTGGGCAACGGAGCTAACCAGAAGTGGACAGTGAAGTATCTGGGCAATGGCTACTACTCAATCATCGCCAAGCACAGCGGCAAGGCACTCAACGTGCACGGCGCTGAATACAAGGGCTATGCCAACGTGCAGCAGCACGACTATTCCGCTAATGACGCTGCATCGATGTGGATGCTCAAGGATGCTGGCAACGGCAACTTCTACATCATCAACAAGAACGGACGTTTCCTCGACATCGCCAACGGTGCCGTGGCCAACGGTTCTAACATAGGCGGTTGGTGCGGAAACTCTACCGAGGCTCAAAAGTGGAAATTTGTCACTGTCGATGGTACCCAGACACTGGCTAACGGCCTCTACCAAATACGCAGCGTGACCAACAAGAACCTGGGTCTCGACGTGGACCACGCGTCAAAGGACGACCATGCTAATGTGCTTCTCTACACCATCAGCACTGCCGATAACCAGAAGTGGGAGATCAAGTATTTGAGCAACGGCTTCTACTCAATCGTGGCCCATCATTCGGGCAAGGCCCTCGACGTGGAAAACGCCGGCATCGACAACTTTGCCAATGTGCAGCAGTATGCCAACACTGCCGCAACCAACGACGCTCAACAATGGGCTATCAAGGACGCAGGCAATGGCGCTTATTACATTATTAACAAGAAGGGACTCTTCCTTGACATCAACGGCGGCACACTTGCCGACGGCACCAATATCCAAGGCTATGTGGGCAACGGCACACTGGCACAGAAGTGGATGTTCACCAGTGTTTCGACCGAGAAGACAGTTCCCGTCATCAGCGACATCAAGGTGACTAATGTCACTCCCAGCGGTTACACCGTTTCTTGCACCGTTACCGACAAGAACGGCATCAAGGAAGTGAAGATGCCCACATGGACCGCAGCCGGCGGCCAGGACGACATTGTTTGGCACCAGGCCACTATCAACGGCAACACCGCAACTTGCAATATCAAGATTGCCGACCACAAGAACGAGCGTGGCACCTACATCACACACGTCTATGCCTACAACAACCAGGACAACAAGACATCCAAGGCTGCTCCCGCAGTCACTGTTCCTGAGGTTGTGGTTGACACCGAGAAACCTGTGATCACCGACGTCAAGATCAGCAACATCAGCCAGGCAGGCTACACCGTGACTTGTACTGTCAATGACAATGTGGGCGTGACTTCAGTGAAGATGCCCACATGGACCAATGCTAACGGTCAGGACGACATCAAGTGGCACGAGGCTGCCATCAACGGCAACACAGCTTCTTTCACAGTCAAGAAGAGCGACCACAAGAATGAGTTTGGTTTCTACATCACCCACATCTATGCCTACGACGAGGCTGGCAACAGCAACGCCGTGTCGGCCGGAACCATTGATGTTCCCGTGGCTAACGGAACTTACCATATCTCTTGCTTCGGCAACACTGTCTATGGACTTGATGTAACCGGCGCCAACACTGACAATGGCACCAATCTTGAACTGTGGGAGACAGTGAGCACTGCCAACCACCACAAGTTCAAACTCAACGAGGAGGGCGATGGCTACTACTCAATCAAGGACGTGAACAGCGGCAAGGCTCTCGACGTGGACAACGGCAAAGCAGAGGCTGGCACTAACGTTCAGATATATGACTGGAACGGCACACCTGCACAGCTGTGGAAACCCGTTCACAACGAGGATGGTTCTTATCGCCTTGTGAGCAAGCTCAACAGCAACCTCTCGCTCGACGTGAACGGCGGCAACATCGCCAATGGTTCTAACGTCCAGATATGGACCAACAACAACACCGTAGCACAGAAGTGGAGTTTCACTTCTACCACTGCGACTGCTGCCACCGGCAACGGCTATGCAACCTACCAGGGAGGCCGCGGCGGTTCGGGCAACATACTCGCTTATGGTGTTGATGTGTCAGAGCATCAGGGCGTGGGCTACAACTTCCAGGCTCTCAAAAATGCTGGTTACAGCTATGTGATCCTGCGTTGCGGTTTCGTGAGCCGCAAGGACTACCGCTTTGAGGAATACTACCAGGCTGCCAAGGCTGCCGGCCTCGACGTGGGCGTGTACTTCTACTCTTACGCTTCAACTCCTTCAGAGGCATTGTATGAGGCTAACCAGTGCCTCAGCTACATTGCCGGCAAGAAGTTTGAATACCCCATCTACTTCGACTTCGAGGATCCCTGTGCTTACGGTTCAGACTCTTACAACCTGTGCATGACATTCCTCAACCGCGTGGCTTCTCAAGGCTATCTCGTGGGTCTCTACGGTTATGCTTCATGGCTCGACGAGGACTACGGCGGTCACTGGGTTCCCACTGCACAAATCTGCCAGAAGTATGAGTGCTGGATTGCAAACTATCCTTACGCTAACTATGTAGATAACTACACCAACGTCTACAAGACCCGCTACGGCATGTTCCAGTTCACATCGGGCGCTTCATCGCAAGGTCTTGCTTATGGTGCCGGAATCGACACCGACATCTGCTTCAAGGACTATCCTTCAATCGTGCGTCAGCACGGCTTCAACGGCTATGCGGCTTCTAGGACTCCCGTGGTTTACAATACTGGCGAGGGTGTGGTTGCCCCTGAAGAGGTGAGCGGTATCAACGAAGTCGATGTCAAGACTGTCAAGGATGTTCAGTACATCAACATCAACGGTCAGGTGAGCGATCGTCCATTCGACGGCATCAATGTGGTAGTAACTAACTACACCGACGGCAGCAAGGACGTGAAGAAAATCATGAAGTAATTCATCACATTCCACTTTAACAAACACTGGCTGGAGCAAAAAAACTCCGGCCAGTGTTCTTTTTTACCGATTCTGTTAACGTGAAATTATAAATTTATGTGTAACTTTGAAGCATGAAAGAAGATACCAAGAAATCGCTTGACCTGTTGCTGTCGCCCATGTATCGCGACGACGCTCCTGGCGGAGCTGTGCTGATTGCCGCTGGCGGTGAGGTCGAGTATGAGTTTTATCGAGGCCTAGCCGACATGCAGTCGGGTTGTCTAATAGATGCCGACACGGTGTTCAACGTGGCGTCAATTTCCAAGCAGTTTGCCTCGGTGGGACTGCTGCGGCTTGTTGACCGAGGGCTGGTGAGCCTTGACGACAGCATTGCCAAGTATTTTCCCGAGTTCAAGAGTCCGCACTGGCGCGACATCAAGTTGTGGCACGTGATGAGCCACTGCTCGGGTGTGCCCGACCTGCGCCCGCGCACCGACCGCAACTTCATGCTCTATTGCACCGACCGCCAGAGCCTTGAATACATGACTAGCCTCGACACTTTCAGGTTTGCTCCAGGCGAGACCTACGACTATATCAATCCCACTTACCAGTTGCTCTTCGGCATCATCGAGAGAGTCACAGGCATGGACTTTGACGACTACCAGCAGCAGGAAATATTCAAGCCGCTGGGCATGGCATCTACTTTCTACTTCGAGCCCGGTCGCGAGACCCCTCACACCGCCCATGGTTACATCATCAACGAGGACACCGTGGTGAGCGGCATTGATGCCGACTACGAGAAACACCGCAGCAAGGTAGAAAACGACCATGTTGACGGCGAGGGGCGTCACTGGGCAGTGTGTGAGTATGGCATCGAGACATTCTTTGCCACCAAGGCCGACGGCGGACTCTACTCAACCTGCCGTGACTTGTTGCGATGGGAAAACGCTCTTTCAAGCAATGCTCTCATCAGCGAGAAACTGAAACGCAAGGCTTATAGCTGCATTACTGATGTGTCGTCAAGCACCGTGTGTGGCTACCAGAACCGTCCGCACACCCACTACGGCCTGGGATGGTTCATCGACACAACTCCCGGCCGCGAGCGTAAGGTCTATCATACTGGTGACAACGGCGGATTTCAGGCTTATCTCGCCAAGTTTGAAGATAGTGGCAAAGTGGTGGTGATGCTCGAAAACCGCAACGACCGTGACCGATGGTCAACCCAAACTGCAATAGAAAAACTGATTTTGTAAAAGATGAAACAGGACATTGCTCCCATGCCCAAGACCTACCTGTGGGAATCAATACTAGTGACTTTCTTATGCTGCGTCCCTATGGGGGTGGTGGGTCTTTTCTACGCGGCAAGTGTGAGTACTTATTATCATCGCGGGGATATAAAGGAAGCGATGCGCAAGTCTCAGAGTGCCAGGACTTGGACTATGTGGGGGTTAGTCTTAGGCCTCATCTATATTGCGGTGCTCATTGTGCTCATCGCCGTGTGCATGTTCATTTCCAGCCAAGGCGTATTCAAGTCTCGCCCCGACATGTAAATAACTCGTGAGAAAACAAAATGGCACGATTATTGCTTATATCC
>JAGHSP010000135.1 GCA_018065815.1 Candidatus Sodaliphilus limicaballi
GGTAAATACCTTCCTCCACGTTGTCACCCACGAGACGCACCTCGCGTGCTTTGATCTCGTCGTTAATAGCGTGGGCATCTTTGTCTTTTTTTCCGCCCTGCTGACGACGGCCACCCTGTGGACGAGGGCCATTGTTGCCTGCGGCTGGTGCTGACGGACGCTTAGGTCCTGACCAATAAGGTTTTTTCTGCATTCAGTAATTTTAAAATTAATATAAATTCAAGCATTATTACAACCCGTTATCCCCTGAGGGACAACAGGTTGAATTATCACTTATTCATCATCTCTGCCACTTCGGCATTGATTTCGTCTGCAAAGATAGTAATTTTTTTCGAACCTTTATCACCTTCGCCCTGTTTTCTTACAGAAACTTCTTCATTTGATGCTTCTTTTTCACCCACGATGAGCAGGTAGGGTATGCGTTTGAGTTCGTTATCGCGTATCTTTTTACCGATTTTTTCGTTGCGATCGTCGATGATAGCGCGCACGTCCTTGTCGTTGAGTTCGTCGACAACGTGTTTAGCATAGTCGTTGTATTTCTCACTGATGGGGAGCACAACGACCTGGTCGGGCACGAGCCACAAGGGGAGCTTGCCGGCAGTGTGCTCAAGCAGCACAGCCACGAAGCGTTCGAGCGAGCCGAAGGGTGCACGATGAATCATGATGGGACGGTGCTTCTTATTGTCGGTGCCTGTATATTCGAGGCCGAAGCGTTCGGGCAGGTTGTAGTCAACCTGGATAGTACCCAGCTGCCAGCGACGACCCAGGGCATCCTTAACCATGAAGTCGAGTTTGGGACCATAAAATGCAGCCTCACCCTCAACTTGCTTGGCGGGAAGACCCTTCTCGGCGCAAGCCTCGATGATAGCCTGCTCGGCACGCTGCCAGTTCTCGTCGCTGCCTACATACTTGGTGGGATTCTTGGGGTCGCGCAATGAGATCTGTGCCTCATACTCGAACCCGAACACGCCCAAGATGTGATTGATGATGTCCATCACGCTGAGGAATTCCTGCTTGAGCTGGTCGGGCGTACAATACAGATGGGCGTCGTCCTGGGTGAACGAGCGCACGCGGGTGAGGCCATGGAGCTCACCACTCTGCTCATAACGGTAAACGGTACCGAACTCTGCAAAGCGCAGGGGAAGGTCTTTGTAGCTGCGAGGTGATGTGCGGAAGATCTCGCAGTGGTGAGGACAGTTCATGGGTTTCAACAGGTATTCCTCGCCCTCCTCGGGTGTGTGGATGGGTTGGAATGAGTCTTTACCGTATTTAGCATAGTGGCCGCTGGTAACATACAGGTTCTTGTTGCCGATGTGCGGAGTGATCACCTGCAGGTAACCATATTTCTTCTGGATTTTAGCAAGGTAGTCTTGCAAGCGATTGCGCAGTGCAGCGCCCTTGGGCAGCCACAGGGGCAAACCGGCACCCACATTTTGAGAGAACGCGAAGAGCTCCATGTCCTTACCTATCTTGCGGTGGTCGCGCTTCTTTGCTTCCTCGAGCAGAGTCAAATACTCATCGAGCATTGATTTCTTGGGGAAAGTGATACCATAAACTCGCACCAGTTGCGGACGCTTCTCGTCGCCACGCCAGTAAGCGCCGGCGAGTGAAAGAATCTTCACAGCCTTGATGGGTGCGGTGGTGGGAATGTGCGGGCCACGACACAGGTCAGTGAAGTTACCCTGGGTATATGTAGTGATGTGACCATCCTCAAGTTCGTTGATGAGCTCGCACTTGAGAGTCTGGCCTCCGTCGCCGAAGAACTTGAGTGCATCGGCCTTGCTGATGTCGCGGCGCACGACTTCTTCCTTGCGTGCCACGAGTTCCAACATCTTCTTTTCAATCTTAGCAAAGTCGGCGCTGGTGAGGGTATTCTCACCGGGATCGATATCATAGTAGAAACCATTCTCAATGGCGGGACCGATACCGAACTGGATTCCCTTGTAAAGTTCTTGCAGAGCCTCGGCAAGGAGGTGGGCCGATGTGTGCCAGAAGGCGTGCTTGCCTTCCTCGTCTTCCCACTTGAAGAACTTGATTGCGCCGTCGTGTGTGATGGGGCGAGAGATGTCCCACTCCTCATCGTTAAGTGTAGCAGCCAGAATGTTACGAGCCAGTCCGGCGCTAATGCTCTCGGCAACCTGGAACGGAGTTACACCATCCTCAAATTGCTTGATGTTTCCATCAGGAAAAGTAATGTTAATCATACTGTAAATAATTTTGTTGTTAGATAGTGCCATACAACGGCACTATGTGGTTTGTGAAATAACATGCAAAGATAACACATTATTATATAAAAAGCAAATTTAAACCCAAGAATCTGATATTAGTTTGCCATGCGTTTCAGCACGTTGTAGCTAGGGAGAATGCCAAGTTCGCCTGCTTTGCTCAGGTCGGCCACTCCTAGGTCTTTGTTGCCCAAACGCAAATACATGAGACCACGATTGTAATAGGCAGGAGCAAGGTCGGGTTTGAGCTCGATGGCCTTGGTGTAGCAGCTGATGGCTGATGTATAGTCGTTGACAGCCGTGTAGGCATTGCCTTTGTCGTAAAGGGCATAGACGTTTTTAGGCGTGAGTTTAATCACGTCGTCGAGCGAAGCAATTATGTCCTGCATCAGCACGATGTGCTCCTGCTGGCGCAACATAGCCTTAGCACTAGCATCGTTGCCATCGGCAGCAGCATCTTGCATGGCATCGGTCATGCGGTATTTCAGGTATTTAGCATTAGCAAGCAGGAAATGAGCCATGGCAAACTTGGGATTGACAGATATAGCAGCCTTGGCATCGACAATAGCGGCCTCGGGGTTGCGCACGAGCAGATAATCCACACCACGGGCAAAGTAATCAATGGCGCGTGGTTTGCTCGACGACAGCACGCTATTGTAATACTCAATGCTCGCAAAATGGCGGTTGATAGCTTCCTCGTCAATCGGCTTGTCGTCCTCGGTGAGCGACAGCACGCCTGGCAAGAGTCGGGTGTCGTTGAGTTCGGCAATCTCTTTCACATAATAGGTGTTGCCATTGAGTTTGTTGTCATGGGCATAGTACGACAGGACAAACATGGGTTCTGGCTCGATTTCCATGTTAGTGTTCTGGATGCGTCCGCGCTGACGGTTGGCATACTCGGGTTTGATGGGGTTCTCTGGAGCAACGGTGAGCAAGGTGTTGAACTTGTTCATGATTTCGTCTTGAGTCTCGGGATCCTCCTCGCCCAGTTCTCGCTTCTCGGCTTTCTTCTTGGCCTCGTCCACCTCAATCTCAATAGGATTGAAATCACTCACATGAGTTTTTTTCTGCTTGAAGATAGCAAGAGCCTTGTCATAGTCGGCATCGCCACCCTTGCGGTCGCCCATGCGTCGCTTCGTCTCGCCACGCGCCATATAACCGGCCTCAAATGACGGATACTTGCTGAGCACGGCATCATAGTCGGCAATTGCCTTCTTATACTGGCCAGTGCGGAAGTATAGCATCGCGCGGTTGTAATGAGCCATGAAATTGTCGGAGTTGCTTTTGAGCACATAAGTGAGATCCTCGATAGCCTTGTTGTTCTCCCCCACCTCGGCCAGCAGCAACGCGCGGTTGAAGTGTCCCTCGAGCGACGACGGGTCTAGCCCAATGGCGTAATCGTAGTCGGCCATCGCCCCAAAGTAGTCGTCAAGGTTATACTTGATGTAAGCACGGTTGATGAAATATCCGGCATATCGAGGTTCTAGTTCGATAGCAGCGTCAATGGCCTTGAGCGCGCCATCATAGTCTTTCTTGTTGCGCATGAGCACATCGGCCTTCATGAGATATGCCGATGGATTCTTGGTAGCCAGTTCGATGCTCTTTTCGATATACTCGAGTGCCTGGGCGGTGTCGTTGCGGGCAAGGTTGAGGTGAGCGAGACCCAAATAGGTCTTGTCGTTCTTGGGGTCGAGCACACACATTCGCTGATAAGCGCTGTCGGCTTCTTCGTAGCGTTTTAGTTCGGCCAGGCACACTGCACGGTTCATGATGAAAATCTTCTCCATGGGATTGAGTTTGAGCCCCGACTCGTAGTCCTCGATAGCCCCCTTGTAGTTGCGCATGTTCTGCCTGGCTATGCCTCTCACCTGATAGGCGTCAACAATGAACGGGTTTCGCTCAATGGCCAGCGCAGCATCGGCCTCGGCCCCGCTGTAGTCCTCAAGGTTAATCTTCGCCACAGCCCTGTAGAAATAGGGCTCGGCAAGGAACGGCTTAACCTTAATGACTTGATTGAAATACTGTATTGAGAGAATGTAATCTTCAAAGTAAAGAGCGTTGCGACCTATGCGCATGACCTGGTCAGTGTTGATCTGGGCGGCAGCAGGCAGCGAGAACAACAGCATGAACAGCATGAAAACTATATGTTGTATTACTTTTTTCATTGTTTAGATTTGCAAAAGTACTAATTAATTGGCAAGGGACAACATAAAATGTTTTAATAAAGTATTAAAAACCGCAAACAATTTGGTTAATATGTAAATTTTTGAGTAATTTTGGGGAATAATTTAGTAAAAAAGGCAAAATTCAAATGAAAAAAATCATATTAATTTCCCTTCTTGCACTTGCAGTGATGATCCCCATGGAAGCTGCCGCAAAGAAGAAAAAAGACAAATTTGAAAAGAAACAAGTGACCGTGGAGCGCGTGACAGTCAAGCTTCCCCCCGAGGAAGTCATTGCCATCACATCGCCCGCTAAACAACTATATGGCGAGTGGAACGTGGACTCAATAAGAAAAAAACCACTTTCCACAACCGAACGCCCGTATATATACCTGGACTTTGACAGAAAGATGTTTTATGGCAGCAATGGTTGCAACACCATCAACGGCAAGTTTGCCAACAACGGCGTCAACATGAGTTTCAAGGACATCATCAGCACATCAGAGAGTTGCCACAACCACAACGACCGCAACATGCTCAAGACGCTGACCGAGGTAGCACGAGTCCAACTCACCAAGACCACAGGAAACTTGGAACGCATGAAACTGCTCAACAACAAGGGAGCTCTGCTCATGGTGCTCACCAGGCACAACATGGACGAGCTCAACGGAGCATGGACCGTGAAGGAAATGAACAACAATAACGTCCTTGACCAGAAAATCAACCTCGTGGTAGACGTTGCACTGCAAACCATACACGCCAACACCGGATGCAACATTATCAATGGTGTGATACATATCGACGCCACCAAGGATTTTGCAATCCAGTTTGAGGACCTCCGCTCTAGCGAGAACCAGTGCAACAAGATAGGTTATGAAACCGAGATGCTGCTAGGACTAGAGCAAACCGAATACTACAAGAGAATCAATGACCACGAAGTGGCATTCATGACCAAAGACGGCACAACAGTGATAGTGCTCACAAAATTGGACCTTAAGCAATTGGTAAAAAACAAGAAATAAGAAGTAGTTTCGCCCATTATTTCTGTTAGGTTGTATGCCTAAAATAACGCGAGTATGGGAGTTTTCAATGTTGGGTAAATCGTTGCGATATCAATATGGCTGTAATACAGGTTACTCAAGAACTCTATGACGCAGCAGTTGCTGTGGCGCAGGAGTATGCACGGGTTTACGATAAGGTGTGGGACACTCCTAGCGTCAATCCAGGAGCGAGCAGCATCAAATGGAGCAAGGGATTATACCCCAAGACGATGAAGAATGTAAACAGCGTGTACATTCACGACCTGTTCTTGTGCATGCATCGCATGGGCTACACATTCTCGATGTCTTGTGCCGAGAGCGTTGCCGTTTTCTTGTGTCTCAACCATGTATTGGAGCCCGATTTCCTCGCCACACTCACTTTTCAGAACATAGAACACCGCATGCAGACCATCGGTCAGGAAGAGGCGAAGATTGCCAACTTCAAGCCTGACACCATCTACTTTGTGGGAGCCGACCATTATGAGTTCAGTCTCGTGGCCTTACTCATGCAATGCAACGAGCAGGCACTTGCCGCAGCCTATCTCGAAGTGATGCACCGCTTGTGCTCACACATGCATCAGGTTCACGGCACAGCCAGCAAGCAGGCTAAGGAGTGGCATGCAACGATTCTTGATGATTGGACGCGACAGCTACGCACCGAGCTTCAGTTGAAGCACGAATACCAACACGAAAACACTCAAGTCCACCTCGATCCCAGGAATCTCATCGACACTGACTTGTGCCGTGTCGTGAAGCAAGGAGAGCTCTCCGTGTTGAGTCCAGGCATGCGGTACACCATCTATGAAACGCCCGAGGGCGAGATATATGGCGAAACCGCAACATGCCAGTTCCGCATAGCAAATTCTATGCAGGATTTCCAGCAAATAACCGCCGAAAAACTTGAGAGAATCATCTACAACGCCGACCAGAGCATCGCAAGATAGATATCAAAATATTGTTGTCCGGTAAAAAAAGAAAATATTTTTATTTTGATTTTTATGCTTCGATTAGAAAGTAGCTTGCTCTGCAAGCAAAATGGAATCAACTAACAGATAGTGTATTATCATTTTGAGGACCGAGTCCTCTATTTTAAGGAAGGTTCGCTGGTCGCGGCACGGGCTTTGCCCACTTACCGCTGCTCACTCACTTTAGCACGGTTCTTGGCGCGAGCCATAATCCTAAAGAAAATCATTTTCTTTTTTCCTACACAACCAAGCCCCCCTTTTCTGACAATGGACTATATATGACGGTGTTTGAGGAAGTTGGGACTAATGTTGTGACTTTTAGCGGACACTAATAAAAAACCAGAGCCCGGCCCCAAAACAGCCAGGCTCCAGTCACTATAGAAAATCGCCAATTAAATACTTCTTTATTTCAACTCCAGCCCCACGACATTCTCAACATGGTGCGTGTGCGGGAACATGTCCACTGGTTGGATTTCAACCACACGATACTTCACGTCAAGCATCGCGAGGTCACGTGCCTGCGTGGCAGGGTTACAGCTCACATACACGATGCGCTCCGGCTCGGCATTGAGTATCACATTCACAACATCCTCGTGCATGCCAGCACGAGGCGGATCCACAATCATCACCTCGGGGCGTCCGTGCTCGGCCACAAACGCATCAGTGAGCACATCCTTCATGTCGCCAGCATAGAACAACGTGTTGTCAATGCCATTCACGCGTGAATTGAGCTTCGCGTCTTCAATAGCCTCGGGCACATATTCTATACCTATCACCTGGCGAGCCTGGCGAGACACAAAGTTTGCAATCGTGCCCGTACCTGTATACAAGTCATATACCAGTTCATTACCAGTAAGTTTAGCCATTCGGCGAGCCACTTTGTAAAGTTCATAGGCTTGCTTTGAATTTGTCTGGTAGAATGACTTGGGACCGATGCGGAACTTCAATCCTTCCATTTCCTCTTCAATATAGTCGCGGCCGCTGAACAAAATCATCTCCTGGTCGGCAATGTTATCATTCACCTTCAGGTTCACGACATATATCAAGCTTGTAATCTGCGGGAATCGTTCCTTTATTGCTCCCATCACGTCATCAATAGCAGTTTGATTGGGCTCGCTGAACACAACCACCAGCATTATCTCTCCAGTGCTTGCAACACGCACCATGATCATGCGCATTAAGCCCTCATTATTCCTGATGTCATAGAACGAATACCCCTGCTTCACAGCATAGTCGCGAATGAACAACCTTATCTCGTCGCTTATATCATCCTGCAGCCAGCATTGATTGATGTTAAGCACCTTGTCAAACGCCCCCGGGATGTGGAATCCCAGCGCATTGCGGTCGGGGAATTCAGCACCGCTCTCCAGTTGCTCGCGTGTGAGCCAGCACTTGTTAGAGAAAGTGAACTCAAGCTTATTGCGGTAGCGTTTCGTCTCAGCGCTGCCCAGTATAGGGTTAATCTCGGGGATTTCAATCTTTGCGATACGTTCCATTGCATCCACAACCTGCTGTTGCTTGCATTGCAGCTGAAACTCGTATGGCAGATGCTGCCACTTGCAACCGCCACACACACCGAAGTGCTCGCAGAACGGCTCCACGCGCAAATCGCTGGGTTTCACCATGCGGGCAATCTCACCCTCGGCAAAGCTATGTTTCTTGCGAGTAACCTTCAAGTCAATAATATCGCCAGGAGCGCCGTATGGCACAAACACCACAAGGTCATTCCAGCGGCCCAGGCTCTTACCCTCGGCCGCAACACCGGTAATCTCAAAATTCTCAACAACCGGCAGTACTTTTCTTTTTCTTGCCACGATAAAAATAATATTTTTTGCAAAAGTACAAAAAAAACACCACACCCGCAACAACCCCGACGCACCTCACCGTA
>JAGHSP010000018.1 GCA_018065815.1 Candidatus Sodaliphilus limicaballi
ATTTTTTGTTAATTTTTAGTTGATTTCAAGCGAAGCGCCTTTTTTTAGGTTGTATTTAGGGGGTGGCGCTGCGCTTGAAATACACTGAAAATAAGCTGAAAATATAAAAATATTGTTTTTCAGCGAAGTGTGAGATGAATGGTTTTTTCTTGACTTTTTAGGTTGTATGGAAAAAAAACGAGGCCCTGCGGTGTTGCGGAGCCTCGGTTTCTATGGTGAATTGATGAGATTTAGCTTTTACCAAGCACAATGTTGATGCAGCTGTTCACGTCGCTGATGTCGATGTTGCCGTCGCCGGTTACGTCGGCACGGCCGGCATACTTGCTTGCGCTGTCTTTGCCCAGCAGGATATTAATCAGGATATTTGCGTCGCTGATATCCACCTGGCCGTCACCGTTCACGTCACCCTTCTTTCCTGAGCCTGAGAGGAAGTCGAGCTTCCAGGCGTTCACGCTTGTAGAGGCACCGTAAAGGTAACTGCTTCCTGCGGGCAAAACGTAGCTGGCACTAGGCTTGACAAATGTGGTAGTAGTGGGGTCCCAAGCATAGGCCGAGCTGCCCATTTGAGAGAGTGTGATGGGGCCAGAATAAGAGGTGCGCAGGTAGTCGGTCTCCGTCACTATAGACGAGCCGTTGTTGGGAATCTTGTATACCTTGCCAAGAGTGAGGTCGCACAGGAGTGTTCCCAGCGTACCGCTCAGTTTAGTCACCTCCTTGGTGGTGAGAGTCTGGTTGCCGATGTTGAACCCTGTGACGATGCGTGCGGTCACACCAGTGTTAGTGAAATTGAGAGGCATGTACACGCCCAGGGGCTTGTACTTGTTGTCGGCGGTGAACACAACGCCTACCTTCTTAGCTTGATCGGTGCCCACGGCTTTACAGAAATTGTAAGACACCTCGGGGGTGACATATACTTTGAGGTCCGATGCGGTGTTGTTCAGCATGTCTTTACCTGCATAGTCGAGTACGGGAGACAGGATGGTGATTTCCTTAGTGTAGCTGCTGCCTATGAATGCCTGATCGCCGATTGACGTCACGCTAGCGGGAATAGTGAGTGCATTTTTAAAAGCACAGACGGCCAGTGCGCGGCGTCCGATGCGTTCGAGAGAAGTTGCGCGTGTCAGGTCAATTGCTGTCAATCTGCCACCCCCCAGGAAACAATCGTCATCAATCTCGGTGATGAGATATTTCTTGCCTTCGCTGAAGTAGTTGTATGTTTCATATAAGCTTGCATAGAACTGGGTCTCATCAGTCATGTTCATGTAGTCCAGGTGCACATACTTTGCTTTTCCGGCATACTGCACGCCGCTCAGGGTGAACGGTGCGGTGCTGGTGATGGTCATGTGGTATTTGTTGGTGTGCCTGTTGTTTTTTGAACCGTAAGAGAAGTCATAGCCATCGGCCACAATGTTGCTGAAACCGGAAAATGCGGTTTTATAGTCGTCGACGGTGTTGTAGGGAACAGATATTTTGCAAGACTTGGGTGTTTCGGTCATGTCAAATTTTCGATCAATACCGTATTTTGTGTTCAATACAAGGCCGATGAGGTTGGGCATGTTCTTGAACGTGCCTGATGAAATCTGTACGCAGCTGCTGGGAACAAGCAGATACTTGGTCGATGCGCCGTTGAACGCGCTGCTGTTTATCTCGACTACTCCATAGGGCAGGACGATGTCGGGCATGCCGGTATAAGACAGTGCGTAGGAGTAGATGTTCTGCAGATTAGGCATGAATAAATCGGTGAGCGCATTTGAATGCCACAGTGCATAGCTGCCCAGTGTAGTGGCCTTGTTTGCGCTGAAACTTGTCAGATTCTGGCAGTTGAATGCCATGTAGTCGGTGATTTCGGTCACACCGCTATTGTTAAGGTTGATTGACTGCAGGCCAAAGCAGTTAGAAAATGCGTCACGTCCCACAGTGACAAGCGAAGTACAGTTAGAAAAATCAGCACTTGTTATGGTGTTGTTATTATAGAATGCATAGGGAGAGATTGCAACAAAGTTATAGTTGCGGCCATCAAATGTCACGCTGTTGTTGTGCTTCTCAACCTTAGTGTATGAAGAGCTTTCGGGACTCCATCCCACCATGGTGACATCGCCAGGGTAAGATTTGGTGGCAGACCGGGTGATAACATATCTGAAGCCTTTGTCATAGATGTCATAGGCGTCGCTAGATGTTGTGATGGTGGTAAACGGGGCAAAAGCTTTTTTGTCCTTGTACAGCTGCACGGCATTGGCCATTACTTTGGACACATACAGTGTCATGTTGCTGTTGCTGGGGAATACATCGCTGTTGATGATGCGGCCTGTGGGGTCGGGAAGTGCATAGGTGACCTGCTTGAGCGATCTACAGTCGGCAAATGCCTTGCCATATATCCAATTTACTGAGCTAGGCAGGGTTATAGTGGTAAGATTAGTACATCCTTGAAATGCACTGGCCGAGATGGTGCCCACACCATAGGCAACCGTAAGGGTTTTGATAGCGGTGTTGCCATAGAATGCCGAGTTGTCGACACCACTCACTGTGAATGTTTCGCCATTGTAGGTCACTTTAGAAGGGATTTCAAGGTCAGCTGTGCCGCTGGAAATGAAACCGGCACAATACACCTCCGATTCTTTGTCGGTGTTAATGAAACTAACGCGGTAGCGCATGTTTCCGGCTTGGAAGTAAGAGTCCTTTTCGATTGCGAAGGCTTGTGTTGTTATTACAGCAGCCATCAAGATTGTTAGTAACTTTTTCATATTAACTAATATTTGATTTGTAATTCAAAGTAAAACAAGAGATTTTTCTTTAATTCACAAAGGTACTAAATAAATGTAAG
>JAGHSP010000155.1 GCA_018065815.1 Candidatus Sodaliphilus limicaballi
AGTGCGACCCCTTCGAGGTCGGTTTTTGGGGGGCGTATTCCTTTCCGACGGCCTGCGGCCATCGGTTACGATGCAATGTGACGACTCCGTCGTCAAGACGCTATCTGTGAGGTAATTCCATTTTGCTTGCGGAGCAAGCTATTTTCTAAGCGAAGCATAAAAATCAGAATAAAAATATTTTCTTTTTTTACCGGACACCAATAATTCTTTTACTTTCTTCTGATTTCTGTGAAAGTAAAAAACGACAGCCTTGTTTCGCAACACTGCTGTCGTTTTTCAGGGACCAGGGATGCCCTGCGTGGAAAGTTTTCACATTGTCCAGTCATGTGTGCATCGCTGCACTGCTACTAAAAAACCTAACTACATTTCAAAGCTTGACCATTTTTCAGAACTTGACTATCCTAGCTGTTGTCGAGCCGTCGCTCATGCGATACTGCACAACCACGATTTGCCCGCGGGCAGGATTGACCACCTTGGTACCTTGCAGCGTGTAGTAGGTGGCGCCCACGATCTCACTCTTGACCACATCACGCACGCCGGTCACGATCACGCTGGCTGCACGCGTGGGGTTAGAATTCTTCTCGATATAGTTGCGCAGGTTAGAGTTGCCTTCGGCGTCGAACGTAGCGGGTATAGCCTTAAACGGGGTCTCGTAGTGAGCCTTCACGTAATAGACGGCAGGGAAGTCGTTGTCGCTGGCGGGGACAAACGAGAGGTCGGAGAAGAAATCCACCACCTTGAAGCCGCGGGCCTCGGGGTCATCCTCGACTTCCTTGATTAATTGCGGGGTGAACTTATAGGGCGAGCCGTCGGTGGTCTTGTCGACCAACACATAGTTGCCACGCTCAATGAGGTTGCCGTCATCGTCGTAAACATCATTATGCCCCTTGATGAACTGCGTAATGGGCACATAGTTCACCTCCTCGTCGGTGTTGGTGTTCCAACGGTACACGGTGTAGTAGTCGGGCTCGCCAGCCACATAGTCGCCTTCATCAAGGTTGGTCTTGTCCTTGATTTTGTCCCAAGTGATCTCGGCGCAGAACTCACCCGGCCGGGTGGCGTTGCCCTTGTAGAAAGTGCCGTCGGAATTCACCACCAGCTCGGAAGCAATGCCCACAAATGATGTCGCGCAGTCGTAGTTGCCATAGGTGTTGCCACCTGTGGTGCACACTTCCACGGTGAAGAACAGGTCGTTGCGGTCGAGTGCGCGCCCGTTGCCTTCCTCATAGACACACACATGCTTGTCGAGCGAGTAGTCAACGTGCACTGCGAGATACCCGTCCTCATCGGGCACCACTTCGCCCAGGTTCACGTTGAAGTCGCCATTAGCATCCTTTCCCACAAGGGTATAGGAAGTGGCCGACTGCCCAATGCGTGCCACGCGTTCCTCTCCGTTAGCCCAGATGTAGTAGTGGGCAATGTCGTCGCTCATCACGGGGCGGAACCGCACGTTCACCGAGTACAGTTCCTCTGGGGCGTTCTTCACCGGGTCGGGCGTACCCGAGCGATAGGCATCGGCGACGCTCACATCGGTGCGTTTGCCCGATGATGTCACAATGTTAGAGAAGAAGTCTTCGCCTCCCGAAGTGAACACGAGCTGGTAACGCGCGTCGAACTGGCGTCCCGGGATCGAGTGCACCTCGTCGCGGTAGGTAGCCGCCAGGTTGAGCACATCCTGCATCGATGTCCATCGCGCCGTTCCGGGAGTGCCATTGAGCGTGTAGGAATACTCGCCGCCGCTGATGCCAGTCACCTCCAGCGTGTTGAGTGCCAGCTGGTTGATATTGGTCTCATAGCGTAACAACTGCATCCGGTCGCCTGCATGCAAATCGTCAAGCGAAGGCGTGAACTCGGTGGGTGCGGCCTTGATATCGTTAGTTATAAGGTTATAACTCAACCCTATGTGATGTGGCTCGGGGACAAACCGGCTATTGTAACCATTGGCAATCGCCAGTTCAAAATACTGTGTTCCCCCAGGTATGTGCAGCTTCACCTGATTGGTCACAGCGGTGGCTATCTCCTGTCCCAGCCGATTGCCAGCCGCATCATATGTCACTGCCTTGGTGATCACATAGTAGGTCACGTCATATCCGTCTTCCTTGGGTTCGGGCAAGGTGGTGTCGGTCCATGTTTTGAGATTGACAAGGCCATTTTCCACCCATATCTCCTGAAAACTGTCTTCGCCCTCAATCTTGCGGTAGATGTGGCTTTCTTCTTTCATGCCGCCCACCTTGTTGTTCCACGGCACAAAGTCAATGCCATTTTCGAGGGCCTTGTCGATTGAGGTCTTCCAGTTGAGCACAGCATCATACTTGCACGTCCCCGGAGTGCCATGCTGCTTCTCGACGCGCTCGGCAGCCAGCTGGTTGATGTAGAAAAACACCTGCGGCACGCTGCCCGAGGCAAAGTTGCCGTTCTTGCTGTTGGAAGTCGCATTGGCGCCTGTGGGCACAAATAGCATGATCGACACCGAATAGGTCTGCCCCACTGTTTCCTTGTCGTATAACAAGGCGAAGTGGTTCTTTTCGAGCGAATTGGAGCACGAGTGCGGAGCTGGCAGGAAATCACCGTCTTTCAAGTCATCATATTGTGCCTCGAGCTGGTCCCAACCTTCAACCGCAGTGTTCATGCACGGCGACACCTCGTTGTACCAGCGCATGGGTTTCTTGTAAGTTTCTTTGTAGTAAAACAGGTCATCATTGCTGGTGGGTTGCCATGTTGCGGTAATGTTATTTTCAGGGTTATAATAGAAGTCGCTGGTGCGTATGGCAAAGAACATGCGATTGGTCGTCACGTCGCAATGATACACCTCGCCGTTGCCGATAAGGGTGCTTTGCGTCACATCGTGTATCTTCTTGATGCCATATTTCACCTGGTCATAGACCGAAGTGTTCACTTTCCAGTTAGTTCCTTTCCAGCGGTCGTTTACCTCCACGAGGATGGCATCGCCCGGCTGCGTGGCAGTGGGCTGGTCGGTAAGGTGATAGGTGTAGCCCGTCTTGGGGAAACCCGTGCGCGTGGCTGTGTAATGCCACTCATCCGTTCCGTTGACACGGCACTTCCTGAGGCCAAAATAGTCTTTGAGATAATGCACTACGGTGGCATCGTCGAGCGGATCGTCGTGTGTGGTGCCTTGCGTCACCTGCGTCCAGGCAGGCTGCGTGGCTACAATCATAATTGCAATTAAGAGTACAGTGTTGGCATGTTTCATAATTAGAATAAGATTTATAAGGTGATTGTCATCGAAAATTGTGCTGCAAAATTACACCTCGCCTAATCCCAATCTATTATAAAACGAAAAAATAATGCTACACTACTATTGCCAAAACGTTCATTTCATTGCATTACACACCCCAGCGGCAGGGGAAGTTAGGTATTGTCCCTGGCGGGATACAATTCACCCTCGGTTGTCAGCAATGGGGCTGGCTGCCGAGGGTGAATATTTTTTTCTACCAGTGTAGGTTATTTCTTGCGGTTGCGGACGCTGCGGGCGGCTCCTGTCGAAGCGCTCTTGGTGGCCTTGGGCTTGCGCTCCTTTACTTTACTCTTGGAAGATTTAGCCTTCGCGTCTTTCTCTTTCTCGGCCTTGCTTCCGCGTTTTGTCTTCACGCTCTTCTTGCTCTCTTTCTTGGCTTTGTCGTCGGTTGCAGTCTCGTCGGCAGCTTCCTCGGTTTCCTCGCCGTTCTTCTCGGCTTCGAGTTTGGCCTTGGCTTCGGCACGAGCCTTGAGTTCCTCGCGCGAGGGCACCCACAGGTCCTTGTTGAATGCCTTGAGGCGCTGCTCGATGCTGTCTTGAGCGTGCTTGTAGGCTTCCTCGTCGGGGAACTGCTGACGCAACGACTGGTTGCGCAGGTTCTTGGTCTTGTAGATGTCGCCTGTGTACATGTTGAGCTTGAAGAAGTCGTCAAGGCTGTAACGAGACAGGTTGTTGTCGTCGTCGGTGAAGACGTATTGCTGTGCCATATAGGGGCGTATGTCGTTGAGTTTCACCCAGAACATGGGGTACTTAATGGCCTCGCCGCCAAACTCGTCCATGCGGTGCAGCACGGGACAGAGGGCATCGACGCGAGTCTTCATCTGGTTGCTGCGGGTGTCAAACTCCCAGCGCTCGATGATGTAGTAACTCAGGATTTCGTTGCCGGGAATGTCGGCATCCTCGATGTCATACTTGGGGTGCTTGTCGTTGCTGCCCTTGGCAGGAGAGTTCATGATGTGGAATCGGTCGAGCATCTCGTCCACCTTGATTTTGTACTCATCGGTGAACATCTCGCGTCCGTCGAGGTACTCATAGGCGCAGATCTGGTCGTTAGCGAGCAGACGCATGATGATGAAGAACAGGCTCTGTCCGTCCTCGTTGGGTTCCTCGGGATAGTAGAGAGCCGAGTTCTTGCCCTTGGTGAGGTCGAGCGAGCGGTAGATGACCTTCATCCACTGCAAGTCGGCGTCGCTGGCCTCTTTTACCTCGTAGAACGATTGCTGGCGTCCGGTGATGGCAGCAGCTTTCTCGTCCTTGGCCTTGCGGTCGCTGTCGTTCTTTTTCACAACCTGTGCACTAGCGGTGGATGCAACGGCACCCACGAGCAGAGTGGCTAATATCAGTTTGAGAGTCTTCATATTTTGTTTCTATGTTCTGTTATCAATTAGTTGATGATCACCTCAATGGGGGCAAGGTCGCGTGTGATGCCGTCGGGTCCCACAGCCTTGACGTGTGAGATGTAGAATCGCTTGCCGTGTTGCAGGCGGCGTATCGCTGCCAGCTGACGCTCGCTGAAGTTGCTGCCGCTTGAAAGTTCGGGGATAGCGTTACCCATCGAGTCGAAGAAGACGGTCTCGAAGCTCAACACCTTGTAGTCGATGTTGAGGATGTCGTCGTCGATAGCAGCGTCAACGCCACGAGCCGAGAGGAGCGTAGCCTTGGGGAATGGGCGTCCGCCCTTGTAACGGCTGGGGTTGCCGTTAGCGTCCTTGAAGGCGATGAATGGCATGGGGTCGGGCAGCTTGCGCACGCGGAACTTGGTTGAGCCCACGTTGGTGCGCTGTCCGTCCATCTCGGCGCTCACTGTGATCTCGCACTCGGCGCCCACCTTGGTGGGATGAGCGATCCATCCGTTGCCGCTCTTGGTGAGCGTGCCGTTGGTCATCGTAGCGCTGATAGAGTTTTCGGGCACGCCAGGCACGGCGATGCTGATGGGGTTGTTGATGCCGGCATAGAGCACGTTCATCATTGTTGCCGAAACGGTTGCCAGCGGGTCGATCACGGTGTAAGAGGACTTGAACTCACGCTTGGTGACCGAACCGTCGCGTCCCATGACCTCGATGTAACCCGAGTAGTCATAGTTGCCGGCAGCACCTGTGCCCACCTCGTAGAGTCCACGGTCGTTGTTCAGGCGATGTCCGTTGATATAGACAACGGGTCGCTGGGTGGTATCGACAGCCGCAAGCACGATGTTGGCCGAGTACTTGGTGCCGCGCATCACGATGCGTGACTGCGGAACGACGAAGGCGTCGATGAGGTTGACGCGCAGGTCGCCCATGTCCACGTTGGTGAGAATCTGGTTGAGCACCTCACCCTCGGCATATCGCACGCTGTTTTGCAGTGTTGACAGCAGGGTCACCGCTGCAATAGCAGGCATGTTTTCAAACATTGTTTCTTCCCACAGCTTCTGGTCGCCCTCGCCAGTCTTGGGCGGAGTTGTTGAGAGAGCAGCAGCCACGTTCTTGCGTTTAGCCTCGTCGTCGAGGAAACCGATGATGTAACTGCGGTACTGGTCGATGCGCGCACGCAGAGCCTTGCCCTTGCCAGTGCCGGGTGCGAGCATCACCTGCGACGCTGCGTCAAGGTTGTCGCGGTTCACGATGTCGTTCACATCGGCATCATCACCGTCGGCAGCACGCACGATTTCATATTTCAATGAGTCGATGTAACTGTAGAGCTTGTCGGTCTTCGCCCTCACGTCGGTCGCCTTGTCGAGCCACACCTTGCCCTTGCCAGGGTTCTTCTCGTTGAACGCCTGGAGTTGCTGGTAAAGGCCCACGTTGCGCGCCGTGATGGTGCGGTTAGACCTCTCAAGGGCATCGGCTACCTGGCTGAAGCCGTTGAGCACGGCGCTCGACTCATTCAGGGCAAGCATAGCCGTGAGGACGATGTACATCAAGTTGATCATCCTCTGGCGCGGCGACATCCTGCTCACTGATTGGTTTTTACCACTTGCCATCTTTTATAATTGTCTCAAAGAGGTGTTGTTGTGATTAAGAAATTGAGTTCTCGGTTAAGCGTCCTTGTTGTCATCGTCGGGCATGCCGGTGAGTCCACCCATGGGGCGGTACATGTTCACGGTCATGGCCTTGATCATCTTCTCATAGACGCCGTTGAGCTGCTTCATGTAGCGAGCCATCTTCTCGGTCTCGTCGCAGTAGTGTGCGCTCTCGGCCGCCGACTTCTCATACATGTCGCGGATATCCTTGAGGCCACGGTTCACGCGGTCGATGCTATCGAGCTGTGACGAGATGCTCTTGAGCTGTATCTCATAGATGGTGTTGAGTCCGCCGATGTTGCGGTTGAGCGCTTCCATCTGCTCAACGTAGCCGGTAGAGCTCTCGCTGATGGTTGTGCTGTTGTCGGTGATGGCCTTGTAGCTGCCCAGCAATGTCTCGCTCACCTGGTTGAGAGCGGTTGTGGTCTCGCTGAGTCGCTGCATCTGCTCGCTGATGGCGCTCATCTGCGACAGGTACTGCTGGGTGGCGTCGGTGAGCTCGGCCATGCGCGAAAGCTGGTCGCTGGCAGCCGACATCTTGGCTATGCTCTCGCTGAGCGAGAGTGAATCTTCAGGAGAGAGGTCAATGCCCTGGGGGAGTCCCACTGCATTGAGAGCCTGGGCCTGGGTGACGCCTTGCACCGCGCCCTCGCCTGCTGCGGGAGCACCGCTGCCACCGTTAATCACGATGCCAGAGCCGCCATTGAAGTCGGGGCGGTCTTCGGGGTTCTCCGATGCAAGCACGGGGAACACTTCTTCCCACTTGTAGCTCTTCTCGGGACGGTCAAACGCGGTGAGGAGGAACATGAGGACCTCTGTTCCCATACCTATTGACAGCAGGGTGTTGCCGCCGGGCAAGTGGAGGATCTTGAACAATGCGCCCCAGATAACCACGGCTGCACCTATACTATAAGCGGCGTTGAAGAAACGCTGGCCTTTGTCTCCCGAAAGGAAGTGCGCGATGCCGCTCAATTTTTTACTCTTACTCATCTCAGTATTAAAATGCTATGTTGGTGTTGATGATCTTTATTGCTGTGTCTCTATATATAATATATGTGTGCACGCCATTATTTCTTGCGTTTGTTCTTGGTGTAGCCCACTTTAGAGCGCACGCAGCGGAAACCGATGTAGCTGCGCTGCTCGTTCTGGTACTCCCACATGCGAATGTCGCTGCGAATGTTGTGTGCCACGTCTTTCCACGAACCGCCGCGCACGATCTTGCGCGACATCTTGTAGGGGTCTTCCTTTGCCACATAGTAGCGGTACTCGGGGTTGAGGTCGCTGGTCATGCGGTCGATGCTCTCGGTGTAGGCAGTCGAGGTCCACTCGCTCACGTTACCGGCCATGTCGTAGAGACCGAAGTCGTTGGGCTGGTAAGTTCCCACGGGAGCGCTGATGAGGCTACCGTCTTTCACATAGTTGCCCTCCATGGGCTTGAAGTTGGCATAGAAGCAGCCGTCGGTCTCGGTGAGCGGCAGGTCGCCTTCCCAGGGATACTTGTTCTGGTCCATGCCCGCACGAGCGGCATATTCCCACTCGGCCTCGGTGGGCAGGCGGAAAGGCTCAACGTAAATGCCTTCCTTGCCCAGCGACTTCTTGAGGAACTCGGTGCGCCACACGCAGAAAGCGTTGGCCTGTTCCCAGCTCACGCCCACCACGGGGTGGTTGTTGTAGTTGCCGTTGGCAAAGTACATGCGCACGTAGGGTTCGTTGTAGGCGTTCTCAAAGTCGTTGACCCAGCAAGTGGTGTCGGGGAAGATGTTCACGATATAGGTGTTGACAAAGTCAAACTCATTCTGCAGCGGGCGTGTGAGAGTCTGGCGGATGATGCGTCCCTCGTCATCTACATAGGCAGTGTCTTTGCTGATCATGGGCGTAGCGGGAGCCGCATGGTCGGTGTTGTAGTCACGTCGCTCGGGGTCGAAGCGGTTCTTGCGCTTTGCGGCCTCGGTGAGGTTGTAGATGTCGTAGCGGTAGTTCATCTGCGCGGGGTCAAGTTCCTTGACACCGGTGATGGGGTTGATCTTGTAAACGCTCTCGATAGCACGTTCCTCGTCCTCGCTGGGGTTTTTCCAGGGAATGTTCTTGTTCCAGTTGAGGTGAGGTGTCACGGGGTTGCCCTCCTTGTCCTCTTCAATCTTGAACTCCTCGTTGCCGCCATAGTTGGGGTCGGCCAGGCGCTCGCGAATGATAGAGTCACGCACCCAGTAAACAAACTGCTTGTACTTGGAGTTGGTGATCTCGGTCTCGTCCATCCAGAACGCATCCACCGAGATGCCATGAGCAGTGGAGTCAGTGCCCCAGATAGAGTCTTTCTGCGACGGTCCCTCACGCATTGAGCCACAGTCAACGAGCACCATGCCATAAGGGGTGGGCTCGCTGAATGTTGAAGCGCCCACACCGGTTACCTCGCCGCCCACAGGAGCACTCCTGCGAACGCCGCCACACGATACCATCACAATTGCGACTGTCAGTATAAATAATAATTTTTTCATATTCTACATTATACGAATACTCTTATGTTTGTTTTTATTTCTTTCTCCCATGTTAAGTTTCAGGTTGTATCCCACGAACAGCTCGTGGCTGCCGCTGCTGGCCTTGCGTATGTCGTTGATGGGATAATCATAAGAATAGCTGATGAAGAAATTCTTATAATCGGCTCCCAGCAGCAGCGACACCGCGTCGTTGTGCCTGTAAGCGACGCCGCCGCTCAAGAACTTGTTGTAACGCACGCGGGCAGTAGCCTCGGCCTGAAAGAAGTCAAGATCGGTCTTGACCATCAACGAGGGCTGTAATTCAAATAACGTGTTTTTTACGGGAATATTGCTACCTGCCATGAAATAATACTGGCGTTGCACGTTAAATTCATATCTTTTTTCCTCGTCGTTCTCCATTTTGAGCGACACCGTGGGTGCCAGAACGTGGGTCGTTGACAGTCCCACCCAGAACTTCTTGTGGGTGAACATCACGCCGCCGCTCAGGTCGAAAGTGGTGCCGGTGACGTCGCTGTGCGGTATCGCATCGTCGGCGCTGCTGTGTGCCTCGTCGCCCTCGGGGAGTATTATCTCTGACCCCTTGAAGGTCTCGTTGATGATGCCAGCCTGCACACCCACGCTGAGCGTTCCGCCCAGCATCTTCTTTTTCCACGACAGCTGCGCGCCCGCCTGGAGCGAGCGGAAGAGACCCTCGTTTTCCTGCTGGATTGACACGCCGGTACCCCAGCGACGGCCTATGAGCTTGAAGGGCATGTCGGCCAGGGCGATAAACGACATGGGGGCATGCTTGATGCCCACCCACTGCAGGCGGCTGCCCGCATTGATGTGGATATAGTCGATGTTGCCAGTGGCAGCGGGGTTATAGTAACTGGGCACATTCCAGTACTGGGTGAGCTGCGCGTCGAGCTGGGCGCGCGCCTCGCCGGCTCCCATGACCATGAGCATCACGAGCGCAAGCAGATACAGGTATGTGCGTTTGTTGTTGTGCATCAGCGTTTATTCAAAGTTAAAGGTGACAACCACCATGTTGTTTTGCAATTTATCCACGCTCTCGGTGAATCGCATCATCTCCGGATTGTCCTGCAAGTCGGGGCGATTCTTCTTGAGCATGTTTTTCAGTCCGAAGCAGAATTTCACCTCGGGACACAGCTTGAAGAACGGCAGGTAGAAATCGCATCCCATGCCCACCGACAGCATCACGTCCATCTTGCCCAGCTGGTACTGCTCGCTGTGGTCCTTGCTCAAGTCCCACACTGGCATCACGCCCGTGGTCACATAGGGGCGCAGGTTGTGGTAGCGCAGCGACGACACCTTGAGGTCAACGGGAGCGACCAGGTAGGTGGCCTTGACATTCTGGCGCTGGCGCACATGCATGTTGTCGGGTTCGTCGATGAGAGCCATCGAGTTGCGGAACTGCACCACCTTGTTGCCGAAGTACATGCCCGGAGCCACACGCAGGTTGAAATGCTTGCCCAGTCGCCAGTCGGCGAGCACATTGACGCAAAAACCAGGCGAGTGGTTAGGCACATCGGCCCACCACTGCTCACCATCCTCGGTGATATGACCGTTGTTGGTGATGTTAAGGTCCTGGAAATTAAGGCCCACCGAGAAACCGAAGTGCAGTTTCTTCATGTCGGCATACTGGCGGTTCAGAATCATGTCATTATCCTGAGCCACAGCTACCAGTGCACAAAGCACCAGCAACATCAAGCATATAATGTGTCGAAAAAAACGTGTCATTGTAAAATTAATAACGTATTTTTTCTCAACTTATTGCAAAAAAAGCAAAAAAACAGCGATTTTTCTTTATTTAAGGTGGAGGACGCCGAATAATTTTGACGGGAAGTGCGGCCACCTCGAGGCCGGCTGGGGGGGATGGAGTTCCTTGCCGACGGACTGCGGCCATCGGTTACGATGCAATGTGACGACTTTGTCGTCATGTTATTTGCAAACATGGGAAATTTTGCTGGTCGTCCTGTTTTGCACGTTTGTGCGGCCACTTCGAGGCCGGTTGGGGGGAGGGAGTTCCTTGCCGACGGCCTGCGGCCATCGGTTACGATGCAATGTGACGACTCCGTCGTCATGTTATTTGCAAACATGGGAAATTTTGCTGGTCGTCCCACTTTTTCCGTTCTTGCAGACTGGTTTTTGCCACTTTTTCTGTCAAAAACGGGGTAAAAATCCCACTTTTTCCGTTTTTTTGTAGCATGAAGATGCGACATTTCTTGCTGAATACTTTGATAGACGAAATCATAAAATCTGCGTGATCAGCGATTTCTGCGTGAGGAAAGTTCCGGGGGATTGGGGATTATTCCGGTTAGAGGATTGTTATTTCTTTTTCTTCCAGAGCCAGAGGGAATGGCTGGAAGATTTGAGTTCGTTGAGTCGCTGTTGTGCCTTTTCATTTCCCTGCTCGGCAGCAAGACGATACCACTTGATGGCTGTGGCTGTGTTTTTCTCCACGCCATTGCCGCGGAGGTAACATTCTCCCAGCATGAACTGGGCAAGCGCATAATTCTTGTCGGCGGCCTTGCGGAACAGTTTGATTGCTTGCTGCACATCTTTGCTAACTCCCTTGCCGTCATGATAGAAAGTTGCCAGGCTATACCACGCGTTGACGTCGCCTTGCTCAGCAGCCATGCGCTCGTATTTCACCGCAAGCTCTTGGTTCTTCTCTATGCCGAATCCGTTCTCGTAGCACCATCCCAAATTGTGCTGTGCCAGTGCAAACCCCTCGGTGGCTGCCTCTCGGAAATACATGACTGCCTTAACGGGGTCTTTCTTCACGCCCAGGCCGTCCATATAGAACACGCCCATTGCATAAATTGAACTCACCAAGCCTGCTTCGGCCGCTTGACTGAGCAATTCGAGAGCCTTGCCATAGTCCTGCTTCACGCCGACTCCTTCCTGATAGCATAGCGCAAGGTTGTGTATGGCGTCTATGTGACCCTGATTGGCGGCCTTGCGATACCAGAACACGGCTTGCTCATAGTCTTGCTCCACGCCGTCGCCGTAGTCATAGCACAGTGCGAGACAATATTGCGCGACGGCATAGTCTTGCTCGGCGGCTCGGCTGAACCACGTCGCTGCCAGCTCGAGGTTGTGTTCCACACCCTTACCGTTGTCATAGCATTCGCCTAGCAATGCCTGTGCCTTGTAGTATCCCTGCTCGGCTGCCTGGCGATACCAAAAGGCCGCCTGGATATTGTCCTGCTCCACGCCTTTGCCTCCATCATAGCACATTGCCAGATTGGTCTGTGCCAATGGTTCGCCTTGTTCGGCTGCCTGCCGGTACCAGTACACAGCCTTGGCATAGTCTTGATCCACACCGGTACCCTCTTCATATAGTGCGCCCAGGTTGACCATGGAAGACAGATATCCCAGTTGGGCCGAACGCTGATAGTACATGGCGGCTTTGCCCGGGTCTTGCGGCACACCCTTGCCTTCTTCATGCAGCAGTGCAAGGTTGTACAGGGCAAAACAGCTTCCTTGTCCAGCTGCTTTCTCGTACCAATAAACAGCCTTGGCCAAATCCTCTTCCACGCCGATGCCGTGCCGGTAGTAACTCGCTAGATTGTTTTGTGCGGCATGGTATCCCAGTTCAGCCGCCCGCCTCATGTGATACACGGCCTTGATGATATCCGGTTCCACGCCATCTCCTTCCTCATACGACAGGCCCAAGTTAAACAATGCCACAGGGTGGCCCTGTGCGGCCGCAAGATTCAAGTAGTGGATTTCCTGAATGCTGTCGGGCAAGATGCCATCGACGCTGTAACACCGCGCCATGCACACCTGGGCATAAGCATCACCGTTGTTTGCGGCAAACTTGAGATGCGGTAAAACCCTCTCAAGGCATTCGTTCATCTTGTCGTCATCGGCTTCGATGCCATAGCCACCATAGGCATAGCAGCGGCTGATAATGAAGTCGGCATACATGTTGCCACCCGCTGAGCTCTTCTCGAGCCATTGCACTGCGGCGGCAAAGTCAAAGCCCACACCACCTATTCCCTCATAGTAGCAGTAACCTAGCATGAACTGGGCATAGGCGTCGCCCCGAGAGGCGTCTTCGGTATAGTTCGCTGCGTTGATGTTGGTAAACGTGTAGTCGGTGTTCATTACTTTGAGAATTTCTTAGTGAGGTAGCGTAAAATGCTGGCTGCTATCAGGATGAGCGGAAGGGTTATGGGCCAGCTGATGCCGTAGAACTCTGGGTGGCCGAAGTGACCTGCCACGGCAGCAAGGTAGTGGCTGTAGAAATAAGTGACGGGCAAAGCAAGCAGGTAAACTTCCAGGTTGATGCTTCCCAGCCACCGCATGGGCCAGGTGAGCATCAAGCGTCCCACGAGGCCTTCGCTGCCATTGAGCAGCACGCTCATTGCCACGATGCACGACACCGGCAACCACCACACGGCGATGTCCTCGCAGCAGTCGAGCCACGGCATGCGTCCCACGGCGATGATCACAGCAAGCACAAAGGCAACTACAGCCGCTTCGACCGCATGTGCCCTGGCACGCAGCCACTCGCCCAGACGCTTGTCAAGAGACGGAAGCGATGCCCCCACAACCATGCCCCACACAAACTCGCCCAGGCGAATTACGGGCAAGAAAAAAAACCAATCGCGCATCTCGACCGACACCACACCCATCACCACACAATGTGCAACTAGCAACGACACGGCAATCATCCACTTGCATTTCAAGGACAAGCTCGACATGAGCCTGGACAGCAACGGGTAGCAGGCATAGCACGCCAGCAGCGCACACAAGAACCATGAGGGTTTGTTGCAGGAGAGGCAGAAGTCTCGCACAGGCACCCATGCTTGCACGAGCAGGGCATTGGCGGGAAGCGTCCAGTCGGTGACGCAGTCGCCCATGGGCCACTGCATGATCAGCAGCAATGCCAGCACCAGCCAGTGGATGAGATAGATGCGTCGTGCGCGTGGCCACATCCACTGCCACCACGAGCATTCCGCCCGCGGATGCCGCATGGCGAGCAGAGCACCACTCATCACGAAGCACAGCGACACGCCCATGTGGGCAGCCTCGCAGAGTTCCAAAATGGGTGTGTGGTAGAGCACTATAACCACTACCAGCAGCCCGCGCCATGAGGACAAGGTCTTATACATGGATCAGCCGTAGAATGAGGTGTAGTTGCTCTTGCGGTGTCTCACACCCCGCACGCAGTAGATGGCGTTATATAGCGGCCTCCACAGTGTGAACAGCGGCACGGAGAGACGCAGCGGCGGAGCTTGCAGGAGGCGGCAATTCTTAACAAACGACAACACGGCAGGCACCCAGGTGAGCAGCATCACGAGCAACGCTGCCACCCAAATGGCGGTGTTGAGAGGAGCCAGGGCAATGGCGCCAGCCACACACCCCAAGCGCAGCCAGTAGCACCAGCTAAACGCACTCTGCACGTAGAATGCCGTGCGGTTCACCATGCGCGAGGTGAAGTCGCGGCGCAGTTTGAGCAACGCATGGGCACGAGGCAGTTCGGCATAGTACACTGCCAGCTGGCTTTCGGGCGCCAGTTCCACACGGGTGTTGCCCTGTGAACAGATTTCTTTGAGGAACACATCGTCCTCGCCCCAAATCAGGTCCATGCTGCCGGCAAACCCGCGGGCATCGAAGAAGAGGTGCTTGCGATAGGCCATGTTGTCACTGGTGCCGCGGTAGGGATTACCCTTGACCGCGCTCACGAGCCACTGCACGCCGGTGGTCACCGTGTCAAACACGCGCATGTGGCGTCCCAGGTGCTTGTCGTGCTTGTAGCGGTAATGCGAGTAACCCAGCACGATGTCGGTATCGGGAGTGAAGTTGCGCATCATGGTTTTGAGCCACTGGTCGTTAGTGGGGCGGCAATTAGCGCTCGTGGTGAGCACGATGTCGTGCTTGGCGGCCTTGATGCCTATCATGAGCGCGAGTTTCTTGCGCGAGAGCGAACGAGAGCCATAGGGGGCAAACGTGATGTGCAAGTTGGGGAACCTCGATTTCATCTCGCTGAGCATGTCGCTAGTGGCCTCGGCAATGCTATCGACCACCACGATCACCTCGACCTCGGGGTATTCCTGGTGCAGCACCAGCGGCAAGAAGCGGTCGAGCTGGTGGGTCTCGTTCATCGCATCCACGACAATCGACACCGGCGGCAGCTCGTCGATGTAGTCACGCTCCTGCTCGGTGCGCTCGACAAACCTCGACAGCACACGGGTGCGGCTCCACTGCCACAACACATATATAATGGATAGCACAACTGCCGCGCCAAGCAACAGCCACACGTAAAGATGTAAATTCAGGTCAAAAACGAAATTCATTAGTTTAGATGTTATTCAAACTGCAAAATTACTGATTTTTGACGAAAAACGAAAGACGAAAAACAGATTTTTCTTGTTTCTGTCTAATCTCACTATCTCCCTCTATCTCCCACAGAGAGGCACAGAGATTTTTTACTGAAAGAAATTATTCGAAATTAGAAGAAATTTTGTTAATTTTTAGTTGATTTCAAGCGAAGCGCCTTTTCTCTTGGGTTGTATTTAGGTGGTGGCGCTGCGCTTGAAATACACTGAAAATAAGCTGAAAATATAAAAATCTGTTTTTTTCAGTTAAATCTGCAATCTGCTGATATTTTTTTCGTGAGTTCTGTGAGATCTGCGCGGGGAGTCTGCAAAAAAATCTCTGTGACCTCTGTGTGTGGGAGATAGAAGAAACTGGTTTGGTATAACCGAAGAAAACTTGTATCTTTGCAGTGAGATTTTAAGACATGAGGATTATGAAGTCATTATCAGTGCTTTTCCTGTTGCTTGTGTTGCCGGTTGTGGCGGTGGCGCAGGCATCTGATAGTATTTGCCACCCGCGGCACGAGTTGCAGATTTCTCCGATTCCCCTGGTTGGGGCAGGAGTTGTTGCAATGGCTGCCAATGGCGCCGAGCGCTCTGTCCCTGCCGACGGCGGGACGAAGTCGCACAACCGTCTCGACGACGTGCTGCAATTCTCCCCGCTTGTAGCCACCTGGGGCCTCAAAGCCTGTGGGGTGGAAGGACGCAGCGACTGGAAACGGCTGGCAGTGAGCAACGCTCTGTCGATGGGCATCATGGCCGGATTGAGCCAGGGGTTGAAGCACACTGTGAATGAGATGCGTCCCAACGGCTCGGCAAACAACTCGTTTCCCTCGGGACACACTGCCACGGCATTTGCCGCAGCAACTATCATGCACAAGGAATATGGCCTTACCCGCAGCCCGTGGTACTCGGTGGGCGCCTACTCGGCAGCCGCAGCCACCGGCATCTTGCGCGCCCACAACAACCGTCACTGGGCCAGCGACATACTGGTGGGCGCGGGAATAGGCATCATCAGCACCGACCTGGGATACCTCATCACCGACCTTATTTTCAAGGACAAAGTCACAAAGACATACCCCCATGACCACGATGCCGACTGGCGCCAGGACCCGTCGTTTTTCTCGGCCAGCCTGGGCACGTCTATCCCGCTGGCAGGCATCGACATTGACCAGTCTCTGCTCGACACCGCCCACTCGGCCCCGGTTGAAACAGGATTTGACAAGGCAAACCTACTCCACCCCACGCTTCGCCTAGGCCCCGCCACCACGGTGAGCATCGAGGGCGCATGGTTCCTGCACCGCAATGTGGGTGTGGGTGCGCAAGTGTCGCTATGCGAGATGCCAGTGCGAGCCGACGGGCTCAACATCTACTCGGTGGAGATGCTTTCCGGCGGCAAGCAGTCGCTCTCGATGCTGCCCGGGCATGGCATGATGCAGACGGTTGACAACCTAACCAGCTACACCGCCACGGCAGGCGTATATGGCTCGATAGCGCTGAACCACCGTTTCGCCCTGGGAGCAAAGGCACTAGCCGGTGTGCGCATGGCGAGCTCATGCTGTCTTGACGCTAGCGAAGGCGTGAATGTGGACGGCAACGCGTCTATTGCCCGCGAACGCCTCACGCTCAAACCGTCGACCTCACTGGCATGCACCGCAGGCTTGAACCTCACCATGCTCACGCACAACGGCATGGCATGCAAGTTTTTCATCGACTACAACCACACACGGTTCAGCTACGACGCCACCTACGAGCGCGAAACACAACTTGCGCCAGTGCTGTCGCAATCGGCACCGCCCGCAGCCACGGCAACAGCGTCGTCGCGCCACACCCTGGGCACCGTCACCACCGGCGTGGCATTGCAGCTGCAACTTGCCAGGTAGCAGCCACATTCAAATTCAATCTGTGGTCTTTTCCAGACAAGAATGCCATCACGGGGACTGTCCCTTTGATGGCATTCCGGACAAACACAGACAAAATGCCATCACGGGGACTGTCCCTTTGATGGCATTTTAATGTTTTATTTTCGTCTTTCGTAAAAAATTATTACTTTTGCAGTTATAATGAAGATAGGCAATATAGATTTAGGAGACCGTCCGGTCATGCTCGCCCCGATGGAGGACGTGACCGACTTGTCGTTCAGGAAGATATGTCGAGAGCAAGGCGCCGACATGGTTTACACCGAGTTTGTGAGCGCCGAGGCCCTGGTGCGCAACATCAACAGCACCGTGCGCAAGCTCAACATCGCTCCTGGCGAGCGTCCTGCTGCTATCCAGATTTATGGCCGCGACGTGGATTCGATGGTCGAGGCCGCACGCATCGCCGAGCAGGCTAACCCCGAGGTTATCGACATCAACTTTGGCTGCCCGGTGAAGAAGGTTGCCGGCAAGGGCGCCGGAGCAGGCATGCTCCGCAACATCCCGCTGCTGCTCGAGATCACCCGCGAGGTGGTGAAGGCGGTGAAACTCCCCGTCACGGTCAAGACCCGCCTGGGATGGGACCACAACAGCAAGATCATCGTGGACCTTGCCGAGCAGCTGCAAGACTGCGGCATCCAGGCACTCTCGATCCACGGCCGCACACGCTCGCAGCTCTATAACGGCGATGCCGACTGGACCCTCATAGGCGAGGTGAAGAATAACCCGCGCATGACGATTCCCATCATAGGCAACGGCGACATCACATCACCGCAAAAACTGGTCGAGTACTTCAACCGCTATGGCGTGGACGGCATCATGGTGGGCCGTGCCTCGATAGGCGCCCCGTGGATATTCCGCGAGATGAAGCACTACATGGCCACAGGCGAGATGCCCGTGATCAGCGACAGCGAGAAGATGACCCTGGTGCGACGCCAGATTGATGAGAGCATCGACCGCATCGACGAGTACCGCGGTATCCTGCACATACGCCGCCACCTTGCCGCGACACCGCTGTTCAAGGGCATCAAGGACTTCCGCCCCACCCGCATCGCCATGCTCCAAGCATCGACGCGCGACGAGCTGGTGGCTATCCTCGACCATGTGGAGCGCGACATACTGCCCAACGAAGACTTGAAGATAAAGTTAGGATAACGAACACATACAAAAATAAATATTATGAAGAAACTAAGTTTTTTAGTAATAATGACACTGGCCATGCTCACATCGCTCAACGCTGTGGCACAGGTCGAGAATTTTGACATCAACGTGGGTGATTTCACACAGTTAGTCGTTGACAACAACATTGACGTTGTGTACAAGCCCAGCAAAACGCTCGCAGGGCATGTGCAGTTCAAGGCCACCAAAAAGGTTGCCAACAACCTGATTTTCAATTATGCCAGCAAGAAGAAGAAACTCACAATCCAGGTGGCAGAGGACATGATGGGCAAGGACCAAACTCCCTTGCTCACAGTGTATTCCAGCACGCTGGTATTTGCCGAGAACAATGCCGACAGCACCGTGACGGTTTTTGTTCCCAAGGGTGTCAAGGAGTTTACCGCCGTGAGCTCGCGCAACGGCGACACCAAGCTGAAAGAAGTGGACGTGGAAAAACTCACAGTGAGGATCAAGACCGGCTGGGGCGACATCTATGCCAGCGGCAAGTGCGACCAGCTGGTGGTGAGAGGACTGGGCACCGGCGACCTTAATGTGCAGGAACTCAAAGCCCGCACTGCCGATGTGCGTTACACCGGCAGAGGAGTGGTGAGGTGTGATGTGACCGACGAACTCAAGGTGAAAGGAACCGGAGGCGCCAAGGTGCTCTACAAGAAGCTGCCTGCCAATGTTTCCAAAGCCAAGCTCCTGAGAGGCATCCACCTAGGCCTGCTCGGAGACGAGAAAAAATGAGTCTGCCGCAAAAAAATGCGAAACCTTTACTGGGGGCGTAACCATTCACCAATGGGACTCCCCGCGCGGATCTCACCGATTTCACTGAT
>JAGHSP010000443.1 GCA_018065815.1 Candidatus Sodaliphilus limicaballi
ATAGTATTTAACTGCATCCTGCATCGTGCCATAGCCGTCTACACAACAACTTGCCCACAATGTTTGTCCCAACACAAACTCTAACTCGGCACTGCAACGAGCATGATATGCACCGCGGTCTTTGTTTTTCTCAACTCCGCTGCCTAAGATGTAACAATAGGCGAGGATGTAGTGGGTTCTACCGTCATTATTTCCTTTTTGGGCATATTTGAATGCTTTGTTATAGTCTGGCTCAATATTATCAATGCCACTGAAATATAAGCTAGCCAAAGCACTGTTTGCACGGGAGTCTCGATTTTCGGCGCTTTCGGTCAATAGTTCAATGCCCTTATTCACGTCTTTCTCAACGCCTATGCCGTTACAATAGCATGAGCCGAGGACGCATAGTCCGCGATAATTCTTGGCATCGGCGCTTTTCTTAATCAGCTTAATGCCTTCCTCGATTTGATTTTTGCTAATCAGCTCAAACCCCTTATCGGCATAGCCCCAACTGCTGTTCAGTTCCACTGATTTATCAAGATAATCGGCAGCTTTCTTTTCGTCTTTCACAACGCCAATTCCTCCCAGGTAGCAATTATAAAGGCCCCAGCATCCATCACCGTCGCCTTGGTCGGCCGACTTTTGAAACAAATCAAAGATATACTTGCCTCGTTCTTCCTCCGTCATAGCTAGAGAGTCGGTTTCAGAATAATGCCCATTCAGCACAAGCGTGATATATCCTAGCCAGAATTGTCCCTGCGAGTCGCCCATGTCGGCACATTTCTTAAATTTGTTTTTTGCCATGACGTCTTTATTGTTGTAAAAGGCGTTCTTGCCCATCTCTAGCTCATGTGAAATATCGGTGGAGCAGCTTGCTAAAACTAATGTGCTGAACAACACAGCAAGGAGGCTGGTGAATTTAAACCTGTTTTTCATATTCTTGTTTTATTATTTTAGTATGTTTAGTATGATGTCGAGGTAAACGAAGAAGAAAAATATAGAAACGATAAAAGCAATCACAAACGCACCGCGACCCCATCTATCCCAAGGTTCTTGCTTCGCGGCATATTCTTCAAATGTGCTTGCTTTGCTCTTTTCCCAAGCCCAACGATTCCCCTTGAATCCAAAAGCAAAGCCTGCAACCAGTCCCAAAACACCTAAGAAAATACATGCTACGAGTGTGATTAAAGCATGTATAAGCAGGCCATTACATAGTGCCCAGATCCAACTAAAGGTAAAAGGCCCCCAGTGAAACTTGTCCAGCCATTCTTCTTGCTCGGGTGTCAATGCCGGGCGCGGCGGTGCGGCGTTATAAACAGGCTGCACATAGCCAGGAGCTGGAGCATAAGGGTATTGCGGGATCTGAGGTGCTTGTTGCTGTAAGGGTAAACCGCATTTTGGGCATGAAGTTGCTCGGTCAGAAATGGTGTTGCCACACTCGGGACATTGTAGTAGTGCCATCTTTGTAAAATAATGTAAATGCCCTTAGAAGCCTCGGTCGGGCGATAAGTATTCGAGTTACATACCACTAAAAACGCAAAAACGTAGGCTCCCATCTCCACTTGTCTGCTGTTTAGGCCCTGAGATTGCCTCGTGTGTAAACAAGTAGAGTGACTGCCTACGCTAGGTATGGAACTAGTACACCATAAAAGTGTGCTTTGAGGATACAATATACCCTCACATGCACACTCCAGTATACTTATATGCATACTTGTAGCATTCACATCCGACATTGTTCTTGACACACAATTTGAGTTTCTCAGGTTCAAACAGCCCAGAACAAAGCGTTAATGACGCTTTTACAGAATTTAGAATCTTGTCAAGTCGTGATTATTTGTCAAATCACAAGACATAGATTATTATGTTGCAAATATACACAATTTTCAGGAAAGGCACACAAGAAAGCGGGATTTTTTTTTGCTTGACAACAAAATTTCATTAACAACACCAGCCACCTCGTTGCTGCGGGGTGGCTGGTGTTTTTTCGGTTCGCTCTGGGCGGGTTATTTTTTGAGTTTTTGCTCAAGGAGCTTGATGTAGAATGCACCTACTACTGAGCGGTTCTGGAATGCGCGGTGGTCGGGACGGCTGGTCCACACCCAGTCGCTCATGGGAACGCGTGAGGGTGAGCAGTTATAGCCCTCGTAGATGGGGCGGATAAGTGCCTCGAAGTCGGCCTTGTCGGTTGCCAGGGTTGCGCTCCACATCACCCAGTCGGTCTTGGTGTAGTCGGCACGGCTGTCAAGTGGCAAGCCGTAGCGGTGCTGTATTTTCTTGTAATAAGCAACCTCGGTTGCAGCCACCTCGGGGTCAAACACGTTGAATCCCAGCAGGTGGTCCCACACGAGGTTGTACTTCTGGCTCCAGGTGTTGGGGCGGTCAAACGCCAGGCGATAGTGGTCGCCGTCGGCAGCGTTCTTCTTCCACTCGGCAGCCATCCAGCGTGCCTTGTCCATGTACTCTTTCTCCACATCGGCCTTGCCAAGCTGTCCTGCGAGGTGACCGTAAGACGCTACGCCCAGGATAGCCTTGATGGCGAGGTTGGTGTTGTGAGCCGAGCGGCCTGCGAAGTCGTCGGTGCACAGCTGGTTTTCGGGGTCAAGGCCATATTTCACGAGATATTTGGTCCACTTGGTGAGTTCATCCCAATGTTTCTCGGCATACTTGGCGTTGCCTTCCACCTGTGCCAGCGCTGCGGTGGTGATGAGCATGTTGCCGCCCTCTTCCACGGGCATGTCGCCGTCGTAGGTCTGTCCGTTGGCTTGGGGATAAGTGCCCACATCGTGCGCGGGGAAGTCCTTGGTCCACTTGCCGCTCTCGCTGAAATAGAAGATGTGGTTGAGCAGGCCCTTGGTGAGTTCGGGGCTGTAGAGCAGGAACATGGGCGATGAAGGATAGGTGATATCTACCGTGCCGATGGAACCGTTGCTGTAACACTCCTTCGATAGCCACAGCAGGTCGCCGTTGGGTGCCTGAACCAGCTTATGGGCAGCGATAGCCTGGCGATAGACGGCAACGGTGAGTTCGGCATACTGCTTGCCGCCCACAGCGATGGCGTCGTCCATGAGCTTGTCGTCAAATGCGGTGCAGCGCTTGATGAGCGCGGGATATTCCTTCACTGCCTTCTTGAGCTGCGCGTCGATAGTGGTATTGCCCTTGCGGTTCCAGTAGGGACGCAGGTTCTCGCCGAAGTATTGTATTGAATACATGTCGTCGTAAGCCAGGACAAAGTATCCGGTGGTGCTCACCGCCTTGCCGTGCTTGCGTGTGAGTGCCATCTTGGGCGATCCCTGCACAGCGCCAGTCGAGTCGCCGTCCACCCACAGCTTGCGCAGCGAGCGTCCGTTGCCCAGGGTTGCCACAGTGTTCTTGCTGTCGCCCAGCATGTAGAAGTAGCCCCAGTCGATGTTGCCGCCGTCGCCACGACGCTTGAGCACGGGCTGGTCCACGGTGCCCACCTTGTGTCCGGCGAGTCCGTTCTTGAGATAGGCGGTAGTGGTGGTCTTCTGCCAGCTCTCGTTCTTTGCCCAGTTGTCATTGGCTTCAAGGTAAACCTCGATGTCATGGGCCTTGCCGTCACGGCTGGTGGCAGTGTAGGTGATATAGTTCACGGGGCGAGACAGCAGGTCGAGGTCGTCCATGAGCAGCGGAGCAGTGAAGTCCACCTTCAGGTCCACGGGGCCAGCAGTGAAGGTGTAGTGGGTCTGTGTGGCCTGCACATCGACGCTGGTCTGCACAGCCACGTCATCGAAATAGTGACGCGGATCACGGTCAACCATGAACTGGTAGTCAAGCAGCGCATTGCCGCCACGATCCCAGCAATAAGCTGCTATGACATTGCGTCCGGGCTTGAGCATTGCCACCTGCTCGGGGGCGAGCTCGTGGATCACGTGCTTGCGTGCCTTGTCGCCGGTGTCGATGATGGGTGCGCCGTTGAGATAGACGATGCAGTCGTCATCGTGGCTCAGGTCGAAGTATAGCGAATGCTCGCGTGGGTCGCCCTCGATGTTGACCACGCGGCGTGTCCAGATGCGACCGCCCTTCCACTGGGTGCGTGCAGTGTGCTCGCTCTCCATCGAGCCAAACGCGCCTGTGCCAGTCTTCCACGAGCTGTCGTCAAACTCGGGCAGGAACCACGTGTCGGCAGGTCGCTCGGTGGTGTAGCGCGCTTCCCAGCCGTTGTGGCTGTCGTCGCCGGGCATAGGCTTGATTTCAAGGTCTTCCTTACCCAGGAAGCGATAGCACTTGCCGTCCACCTTGATCACGCCCAGCAAGGGGAACTCATGTCCGGTCCATTGCTTGACAGTGGCGTCGGTGAGGCGGTCGTTCATTGACCATGCGCTAGTAAACGGGTCGATGGTGATGAGAGGGACAGCCGGAGCGCGCAAGTCACTCTTTGCGCCGGCATTCACACTGGGGGCAATGGCAGCAGCGGCCATCGCAGCGATGATAAATTTCTTCATACTTTGTATTGCAGTTTTCGTTTTTTACAAAGTTAGCGGTTTTTCTCTTATTATTATAATGATAATACCATTTTACAACAATCTGACACGATAGTGTAACAAAGCGGCGGCGGGGGTGGAAAGATTTTTGGCGTGCAACTTTCGTCTTTCGTGAAAATTTACTATCTTTGCATGAAATATAAACTTATAAACCTATATTATGAAACGAATTTGTTGCTTTGCAGCTGTTGTTGCTTTATTTGCTACAACGTGGGCAGCACCGCTGAAGGTGGCTTCGCCCCATGAGAAAATAACAGTGAGTTTTGACGTCGTTGACGGCCAACCCACCTACGAGGTTGCCTATGGCGACAAGCAGGTGATCAAGCCCAGCCACATGGGGTTTGACCTGGCCAAGGCCGACCTGCCCGGGTCGTTTGACAACATGGCAGTAGTGAGAAGCGGCGGCAACCTGTCGCTCAAAGACGGTTTCGTGGTCAAGGAGGTGAAGAACCGCAAGTTCAACGAGACATGGAAGCCCGTGTGGGGCGAGGAGAGCGAGATCGTGAACAACTACAACGAGATGGCAGTGACCCTCACCCAGCCCGAGATGCAGCGCACCATGGTGATACGCTTCCGCGTGTATGACGACGGCGTGGGATTCCGCTATGAGTTCCCCCAGCAGCAAAATCTCAACTATTTCGTAATCAAGGAAGAGCGCACACAGTTTGCCATGACTGGCGACCACACCGCATGGTGGCTCGCTGGCGACTATGACACTCAAGAATATGAATACACCCGCTCACGTTTGAGCGAGATAAGCAAGCTATTTGACGCATCGATATGCGGCAACGCATCGCAGGAACAGTTCAGCAAAACCGGCGTGCAGACTTCGTTGCAACTCAAGACCGACGACGGCCTGTATATCAACCTGCACGAGGCTGCGCTGGTGGATTATCCTTGCATGAGCCTCAACCTCGACGAGAAGACTTTGACCTTCGAGTCTTGGCTCACCCCCGACGCCATCGGCATGAAGGGATTCATGCAGGCTCCCTGCCACACCCCATGGCGCACCATCATGGTGACCGACAATGCATGCGACGTGCTGGCATCACGACTCATACTCAACCTCAACGAGCCTTGCAAAATCAAGGACACATCATGGATCAAGCCTGTGAAGTACATGGGCGTGTGGTGGGAGATGATCAACGGCAAGGGTTCTTGGGCCTACACCGATGCCCTCCCCTCTGTGCAACTGCACCGCACCAACTACAACAAGCTGGCTCCCAGCCCTAAACACTCGGCCAACACCAACAACGTGGTTAGATATCTCGACTTCGCTTCTAAACACGGATTTGACCAGCTGCTCATCGAGGGCTGGAACATCGGCTGGGAAGACTGGGCCAACAACAGCAAGGACTATGTGTTTGACTTCGTTACCCCCTACCCCGACTTCGACATCGAGTACCTCAACGAGTATGCCCACAGCAAGGGCATGAAGCTGATGATGCACCACGAGACATCGTCAAGCGTGCGCAACTATGAGCGCCACATGGAACAGGCCTACCAACTCATGGACAAGTATGGCTACAATTCAGTGAAGAGCGGCTATGTGGGCGACATCATCCCCCGCGGCGAGCACCACTACGGACAGTGGTGTGTCAACCACTACCTCTACGCTGTGAAGCAGGCTGCCAAGCACCACATCATGGTCAATGCCCACGAGGCAGTGCGCCCCACCGGCCTGTGCCGCACTTATCCCAACCTCATAGGCAACGAGAGCGCCCGCGGCACTGAATACCAGGCATTCGGCGGCACCCAGCCCGGCCACACCGCAATCCTGCCCTTCACCCGCTTGCAGGGTGGTCCCATGGACTATACTCCCGGCATCTTTGAGATGGACCTGAGCTATGCAGGCAACCCCTCCAAGGTGCTCTCAACCATAGGCGGACAGCTCGCACTCTACGTGACCATGTACAGCCCGTTGCAGATGGCTGCCGACCTCCCCGAGAACTACGAGAAGCACTTGGATGCCTTCCAGTTCATCAAGGACGTGGCTGTAGATTGGGACAAGTCGGTATATCTCGAGGCCGAGCCCATGGAGTACATCACCATCGCACGCAAGGCCAAGGGCAGCGACAATTGGTTCATGGGCAGCGTGGCAGGCAAGACCGCTCACGACTCGCAGGTGAAGCTCGACTTCCTGGACGAGGGACGCAAGTATGAGTGCATCATCTATGCCGACGCCAAGGATGCCGACTACCTCAAGAACCCAAAGGCTTACACCATCACCAAGAAGACCGTGACCAGCAAGACTGTGCTCAAGCTACGCTCAGTGGCCGGTGGCGGATGGGCAGTGTCATTGCGTCCATTGTAAAAATAAATGATATTATGAACGTAGCATTTCTTTTAAAAGAATATTTCAACGGGGCAAATGATGTTTCCATTGATGTGTTTGATTCACACTCGCTAAATGGTGTGTATCAGGATGTCCTGCGTTCTCTTACTTCGCATTTTGAAATAGAACTGAGTGTGTTACAGGCTCTGAGTTATTGCTTTTATGAAATACTTGATAACGTACACATTCATTCGGGCAAACCGTTAGGAACAGCAATTACTCATTTTGACGCATCTAATAACGTGCTTCGTGTTCTTGTTGCCGATGATGGTATGGGAATTAGAGCTTCTCTTGCCGAAAATGAACAATACAAGAACATAAGTGAAGCCGAGGCGTTAAATATATGCACGCATGATGCGGTTACCGATGGTAAAGGCATGGGGTTCGGACTCTTTGCAACATCACGGCTCATGAAAGATGCTGGTTTGGGGTTCGTGATCCATTCAGGTCACCATAAACTCATAAGCAAAGGTGGCAATGCAGAAATCAAATGCAACGGATACTGGTCTGGAACTATTGTTTTTTTAGAAATATGCACATCGGTCGATTTTGATCCCAATAACATTGTTGGCAACAGAACCGATGCAGCGGGGCAATATAACGAATCGTTTCTAGAAACCGAAGAATTAGATACATTATGGTAGAATTTAAATTTTCTCAATTTGGCACCGACTTTGGCACTCGCGAAATGGGGGTCCGTATCAGAGAACAACTTCGTCCTCTTCTTGATGGCGACGAACGCGTTGTGCTTGATTTTTCAGGAGTTAATGTGGTGTCTAATTCTTTTGCCGACGAATGCATTGCTAAATTGTTGACCGAGATGCCTTTAGAAGAACTCAAGAAACGAACAACGTTTCGTGGATTAAATCCTTTGGCCGAGACAAGTGTATTAGTGGCTTTGCAACGCAGATATAAAGTTTTGCAATCAGGAGCCAATACTTGACACCATCCCGGGGTATCATAATGCCCCGGGATATAACCAAACGATAATCTATTTTATACTCAACTTATAAGTATTAACATTATGAAGAAATTTTACACACTTTGCACAGCAGCGCTTGCACTTGCGTCAGCAAATGCACAAGAGTTCGTTTCTCCCGGCAACGGCACAACCTACACAATGGAGGCATTGTCAAAGATTGCCGAGGCACAGGTAACAAATGTTGATGGCGCATGGCAGCTCAACGCCGATTTCACCATCAGCGCTGGCGACGTGCTCAAGATTCAGAACAACGAGGTCGTTAAGTTCAACGACAAGATTCAGGTAAACGTGGATGGCACTCTCGACTGCACACCCGCCGACACCGCTCTCATCACAGGCGTAGAAGGCACAACCCCCAAGGGTTTCCGCATGTATGCCGACGACGCTAACGCAGTGCTCAAGAACACCCGCATGGAACAAGTGGGCATCACCTTCGGTTCCAAGAACGGCGCCATCGTTGCCGAGAACTGCACATTTGCCGACTACAACACATCCAACGCTAGTGGCGCTTGCCTCAACTTCAGCGCATCAAGCACCGGCAAGAACGTGATTGACGGCTGCACATTCGTTAACGGCGGTACTGCTGCCATAGGCAACGGAGCCAACACCCCCATTGGCATCGTGATCAAGAACAGCACTTTCCTGGCTAACAACACCAAGAACTCTAACCGTCCCCAAATCAACCTCACCAGCTACGGCACCGAGGATGTAGAGATCCTCGACAACGTCATCATTGGCGGCCACTTCACCAAGGTGGGCGGCATCGCTGTGAGCAACATGATGGGCTACAGCTACTCTAACAAAGTAGTCGTTAAGGGCAACCTCGTCAAGGAAAACCGCTACGGTATCACCATGACAGGTCCGGTCAACATATTCATCGAGGACAACGAAATCATCGACAACATCTATGAGACCAACGCCATGAACGGCGGCAGCGGCCTCAGCCTCTATGACGCAGCAGGCAAGGGCAAGGTGTTCATCAAGGGCAACCACATCGAGAACAACCTGTGGGGTATCACAGTTATAGGCCAGCCCAATGTGAACGCCGGTAAGGTTGAAGATCCCGAGGCCGAGGATTACAACCCCGGTGACAACGTGTTTGTCAACAACGGCAACGGCGGTGTGCTCTATGACCTCTACAACAACGGCACAACAACCGTTTATGCACAGGGCAACGTGTGGAACGTAGATGAGCAGACCCAGGAGAAGATTGAAACCGTTATCTTCCACAAGGCCGATGACGCCAGCCTGGGCGAAGTAATCTACATGCCCGCTGGCGAGCCCAAGACCGCAATCAACGACGTTACCGTGGGCAGCGCAGCCAAGGCTCGCAAGTATGTCGAGAACGGCCAGATCGTTATCGAAGCAGCAGGCGTCAAGTACAACGTAGCCGGCCAGGCAATCAAGTAACAACACCTTCCTCCCCCCACACACAGGGGGACTCAACACGACCTTCAAGGTCACAAAGAGGGTGTGTCAAAATGCAAGTATAAACGGCGCGCTGTAAGCGCAATGCCGCTATTAGCCCAGGGCAACGCCCTGGGTAAAAGGG
>JAGHSP010000424.1 GCA_018065815.1 Candidatus Sodaliphilus limicaballi
TATCTTGCTATGGTCGGGATTATCAAACACATCTTTGACTTTATCGGCAATGAGGTCCCATATCATCGACATTTTGTCCTTAACCTCATAGGGGGTAGTGAACACCATTTTCTTGCTGGGGTCACGAGGCAGGTTTTTCTTCACCTCTTCCATGTTGCAGTATGGCACCACGAGGTCACCGTCTAGATGCATGAACAGCAACGGGTGGTGAGGAGTCCAACCCTTGGTGAGGTCGTTGTACTCCATTGCTCGCATGAGGCACTTGTACTCGTTAGACTCAGTGTTAAACACATTCATCATGCGCTTTTGGTTAAGTATCGTATCTAATACTTCTTCCTGCTTGACAAAATTGTCACTCACGATTTGTGCAACCTTGACTGTTCCAGCTAAAGTTGTCACGTCGTTAAGCTGTGATGTGGAAACGCGTTTAGTGTCGAGCATGTCAACAATGCCGGTAGCCAGAAACTCGGGAGTGAAATATGAATCCAACTTCACCGTGTGCATGCAGTCGTTGTCGTAGGCCTGCTTAGCAGCCTGCACGATGAGGGGAAGCACACAGGGGTATGCCATTTTGTTGTATTTCTCATCGTTCATGTTTGACCAGTCTATATACTGCTTGACAGTTGCCTTGGGCGAGTAGGGGCCATCGCCGCAATAGACATTGCGCAAGTTGATGCGCTTGAGGTCGGCATCGCTCACCTGTCCGCTCTCGAGGTAGCGCAGTGTTGACAATGCCACGCTGCCGCCCTGAGAGTAACCCATAAGGTCGGTGTAGTAATCGCTTGCAAATGACCAGCTGCCGCTTGCGCCCGAAATGTTCTTGTCATTGACAAGGTCAAGTGCAGCAATGTAGGCGTCGACAACGTTGCGTGCAGTTACACCTTGCACCAGATAGGGGTGCTGTCTGTACTCCGAGAGGCCATAGCCGCAATAATCGGGGCATACAACCAGAGCATAGTCAGAGCAGAACATCTTGATATCTCCGTCAAGGGGACTCTTGCCTGTGGGAGCCTCGACAGATGTGGTCACTGTGGGGTGGCATCCCAGCACGCCGTAGTCAAATGTATAGCCAAAGGCGGCGTTCCATGCGCCCTTTATTAATTCAATTATCGCTAAATCGAGTCCCCATAAAAGATTTCCAACACCCAACCCAGCATTCAGGTTGAACTGGAAAGGGCTGGGACGGTACATAATGCTTGACAGACGTATAGGGTTGTTCTCACCGTCAATGCTCATATAGGTATAGGGTACCGAAAGACAGAATGTGAGTTGAGGAATTGCGACAGCCTTGCGCTTTGTTCCCTTTTTCATCTTCATTGCCGCTTGTGTAGTCGCTGGCACCTCTTCCAGTTTAAGGTCATTAACTTCAACCTTCATCTGGGTGTCGGCAGCCTTCTCGGCCATGAGGACCTTGCCCATCTGCTCAAAGTATCGCTTGGCAACGGGGTCGGCAAGAAACTCCATTGTGTTGATGTTAATCTCGGTGCTATCAGCATTCACACTGGTGCCAGGAGGCAGTTCGCCATTGTAGTGGGCAAGGAACTCACGGGTGAGTTTCTCCAGTTGCTCTTCGGTGGTGGTTGCAGCCATCGCATGGCTTGTCCACAGGGTGAAGCATATTATTGCTAAAAATATCTTTTTCATAGTCATCCAGTTTTACTTTTGAATATATTTTTGACCATTCTTGATGTAGATGTTGCCCTTCTCGGGGGTGAACACGCGGCGACCGCTCAGGTCATAGACGGGACCGTTCTTGCCATCCACGTTGATGCCGTTGATGCTTGTGGGAACATCATAGTCAATCACGTAGGGCAGAGCATCGGGAGCAACGTCCATGGGATCGATGTAAGCGCGGTTAGCAGGAAGCACGGCGCCTGCTCCGGGAGCTTCGCTGCTTGAATAGGGATAGAAACCTACAGCACGTTCGGCCTTGCCCAGGACATAGATATTGCCCAGGTCGCTCACTGGAGTATCTACTTCCACACCCTTGAGCACGTTAGCCTGATAAGCCTCATCATCGGTGCTGGGATTGGTCACAATCTGCATGTTGAAAGTCTCGCCACGCTGATACTTGATAACAACACCCTGGCCCTGGCTCACTACGTTGTCTTTGACAATGTTGAACGCAAGTCCATCGCTAGTTGGGCTAACGGTATAAACCTCAGCGTTCTCGTCAACGGCGTAACTATTCTCCTCGCTGTAGAATGTAACATATCCCATGAGGTCTTCTCTTGTAGTCACGTCTTTGTCGTCTTCAATGAGTTTCTCACCGGTCTTGCTGTCGATGAAGTGGAGTTTTTTCTCGGCATCGGGCTTGAAGGCAACTGAGAATGCCGGCAGCGTGTAGTCGCCATTCACCTTCTTGAGGTAGCCGTTGTCCAAGACATAGAGGTTGCCCATGCTGGGGTTGATTACCTCGTCCTTGCCACTGACATGGTAAAGGGTCGGTCCCAAGTCGGAGTACATGGCAGGCTGGAAATAAACATTAACTTGCTTAGTGTCAAACTGGTTAAAAGTACCCTTGACGAGGTTGTCGCCATACTTGGACCTGATGAGATAGACCTGGTTTTTAAAGAAGTGTTGAACATTGTCGATGTTATACTGGTTCTTTGTGGTCAAGGTCATCGTTTCGTCGTCAGCATCCTTTTGGAATCCCATGACACCATATTCATATATCTCGGCGTCGGCACCAAAGTAATAGGTGCTCACATCAAACGGCATTTTGATGCCGAAGAAATTGCCGGCCTTGTGCTCGTTGCGAAGGTAAGCATGGTCATAGCTACCGTTCGCCATGACCTCGGTTGTGGGAGCATAGTCGTTGGCAATCATTGAGTTGCGGTTCTTGAATCCGCTCCATGGCAGGCAAGTGAAGTCTACCTTCTGGTAGGGAGTGTCATAGAGGTTGTTGAGCATTGTGTTGTCCAGGAATGCCTGCGGGAAGGCATTGGGATGTGATTCATCCTTGGGGTCTTCCTTGAAGAACACGTTCAGAATCTTGATGGGCTTGATATTGTCTGCACTGGGATAAATAGCATTTCGCTCAACTGTAAGCTTACCCAATACTGTGATTTCCTGAATGTTATTCACGTCCCAGAAAGCGTAACTCTGGAATGTAGCATCACCTTCTACATAAATATTCTCAATGCCGCAGTTTTTGAATGCCCCTTTCTCAACGGTAATTCCTGCGGGCAGTTTCAAGATTTTGATGTTGTTATTGCGGTCATAAGAATTTGCTTTAATCACGCTCACGTAGTCACCATACTCGACACATTCAAGTGTGCCCTTCCACTTGGGAAGCTGGCTCACGTCAGTTACAGGACGGCCAATATACAGTGTCTGTACCTTGAAATCCCTGATAGAGTTACCCAGAGTGATGGGAGTCTCTGAATCGGTGATGTTGAGATTTGTAACCTCGGTGCTCTCGTCAAAGCAAGTGCTGGGTATACCTGTGATACCGGTTCCTATGCTCAGCGACTTGAGCTTGTTGCTGTGCTTGAACATATACTCTCCCAAGCGGGTCACATTGTTGTCGATAACGATGTCTTCAAAGTAGCTGTCATAGAAAGGTGACGCGTTCTCTGTGGTTGCTTCGTAATTAAGGGTGCGATTCAGGTAAAGTTTCTTGAGGCTACCGCATGAGTCGAATGTGCGAGTCTCGACATCGCCATCAACCTCCCAGCCGCATGATACTTCACCCTCACCAGGCATTAAAGAAAGGCTTGTCATCTCATCGCAATCATAGAATGCCTTATAACCAAGAGACTTGAGAGAGCCGGGCAAGATGACATTGACAAGGCCACAGTCGTCAAATGCGCTTTGACCTATACTCTCAACAGTTGTACCAAAGACAACATTGGCAAGTTTGTCGCAGTCATAGAAGCCTTCTTTCTCGATGGTCTTGAGCGACGTGTTGCTGAAGTCCACCTTCTCGAGCTTGTCGCAGTCGGCAAAGGCACGCTCCTTGATGGTGGTGAGGCGTGTTGCATCATTAAATCTAACGCCAACTAAATAGTTGTTAGGTGTTGCTGCAACACCACTATACATCTTTGATGTCACGTAGGTGGCAAAGGGTCCATAGGCCACTTCACTGAGTCTGTCGCTGATGCCATAGCCAGTGCCAAAGACTGTGTACTCGGTGTACTTGCTTGCCTTGAGGTCGCGGCTGATGTAAGCTTGAGTAGCGTACGCCAAGCCTTCGCAGCAGTAGAATGTGACTTCGGTGCCAAGGCTTTGCTCATCACCATAGAAGTAATATATCTTTACATTATTACATTTGTAGAAAAGTTCGTTTTCGCCACTCGACCCTCCGTTGCTGTTGCCCACGACGGTCACGCGAGGACCAAATTCGATCATTTTCAGTTTGTCCCTGGTTTGAAATGGCGCGTCTTCGTCTTTGTTCCAAGAGAGATTGCGGCCTATATACACATAATATATGGGGCAGTACTCAAACAACTGTTCGTCAAATATGGGGTAGTCATTATATCCAAGAGCCAGTGTTGTGCTGCCGTCGGCAAAGTAGACATCTTGCAGATTTGTACAATCATGGAATGCATCGTTTTCAATTTTATTTACGGTATTAGGAATTTCAACTCTTTCCATTTTTTTACCGCCGTTCATTGATTTTACATTATTCACGGTATATTCCACACCGTTATACGTAACTGTGGGAGGTACTTTCACTGAAGTTAAGTTGGAATTCACGTTGACCACAGTCGCGGTGCCCGAGCCCGAGCCTAACGAATAGTCTATACCGTCAATGCTGGCGCTAATGGTACCAGCCATGGGGGCTACCTTTGCCCTCATCGATGCGATAACGCTGTCGGTTGCCTGGGCAGGCGCAGCTTCAACTGCCATTGCCACCTCGAGGTTGTTCAGCAGGGTGGTTTCCACAATGTTGGCACCCTCCACAAGGTTGCCGGCAAGGGATTGCACGCCAGTGGCTTGGCAGCCCTTGATGATGGCGGTGTGCTGGTTCCAACCGATGAGTCCGGCGCACTCTTCGGCACCGGTGACTTGACCTGTGTAAGAACTGTTGTTGAGTGTGGCGGTTCCACGGCTATAGCCCACAAGTCCACCAGCCTTGATTGCACCAGCGGCATTGATAGTGGCGTCACTGTTGCAATTCTCGATGGTGGGGCTCACGGCATGGGCAATGAGCGAACCGGCATACTCGCCTGTAGCACTGAGGCTACCGGTGAGGTTCACATTGCTGATAACACTTCCATACTGGGTGTGCTCAAACAATGGGACTCCGTTGAGGGTCATGGTATGGCCCTGGCCGTCAAACTTGCCGCGGAAGTGGTACTCACGATTGCCCTCGCCAATGCTACGTGTAACTACAACGCCGTCGGCAGTAACTCGCGCCGAGGCATAACAGTCGCCAGTGTTGACAAGGTTGCAAAACTCCTCATAGTCGGCAGTAGAGCCGATGAGATAGTATCCGTCACTGTCGCGTTCTATGGCTTGTGCGACCTGTGGCCACATCAATGCCGCGAGAAACAGAGGCAGTGCTACTTGTAGGATTTCTTTTCTCATAGGTTTGATTATTAAAGTAAATATTATTGTCTTGATATGGGATATATCAACGCTGTCACATTACAATTTTTACAAAGTTAATAAATTATGTTTAATTGTTGATGCAAATAGCGAGAAATTTGTGTAACTAATTAAGATTATTACGGCTTTTGGCGTTTTTTATTGTTTAATAATCGATGACGGTGCCTTCGGGTATTTCAAACTTTTGGCCAGCCATAATCAAGAGGCACTCGGCGGTGAAGTAGAGGATGCCGTTGCGCACGTGGTCGCCATCGTCTTTGAAGTCAGTGGTGACGTCGCAGCCCTTAGCCTTCAGGTAGTCGGCCATCTCGATGCCCACCTCGTGAGTGATGTAAGAGTCGGCAGTCGAGTGATAAACAAAGTACTTCGTCTTAGTGTTAGGTTGCCATGTCTGTCCAGTGCCGCAAACAGAGTTTTCGCGGAACTTCTTGATAATCATTTGCGAGAGCGGCGAGTTGAGGTTGCAAGCCTCGGGAGTGAGCACCTCGCTAATGTGCTTCTCGGTACCGATGAGGCCATTGATGTCCCATGTGCCGTAGTCCTTAGAGAGAATCCAGGGCTGGATGTTGCTTGCCAGTGGTTCCTTGAAGATGTCCTTGTAGTCAAATGGCATGTTGAATGTTTCCTTGTAGGCGACAATCATCAGCGGCAGGGCACAGATGTAGCCGGTGGTGTCGGTCTCAACGTAGTTCTTGTATATTGCCTCGAGGTCATACGGGCCACCGCCCACCATGGTTGCCTTGAACTCGATGTCGGGGCGGTAAGCATCAACGTAGCGCTGCATTGCCATTGCATCGAGCGCACCGCTTGAGTAACCCACGTTGTAGATGGGTAGTCCCTCAACATTGAATTTGAGTTCTTTGAGTATTTCCATCGCGGCATCCCAGCAGTCCATTGTTTCCTGTGCGGTGATGTGTGTGCAGCAGTAGGCCTGTGGCTTATCCTCGGTGAGTGTCCAGCCATAGAGGTCGGCCGAGATTGCGATGCCGTTGTGTAGCTTGTTCATATAAAGAGCCAAGTCCTGGAATTCGTCTTCCGATGTGCGTTCGCCGTGCTTGGCAGTAGTGAACTCGTTGTAGAGCATCAGGTCCTTGGGCTCCACCTCGCGGTTATATACGGCGGGATTCATGGTGATGACACCTGTGAGGCGCACCGGAGTCTTCATGTCGGGGCCCACACTGGTGTATTCAAACACATACTGGTAAACCCACAGGTTGAGCAGGTCGTCAACCTTCTCGTCATAAAGAGCGCGCTTGTGGAGGGTTTTTGTCAGCTTGGGGTTAAGTTCATAATCACGTTTGGGAAAATCGGGACCGTCGTTTTCTGAACATGAAGTTGCAAAAGAAAGGACCGCTGCAAGTATGAGCAAGTAAGAGAATAAGTGAATTTTATGCATCTTGTCAATAAGTTTTATAGAGTGATTATAATATTGTTATCAGTAATAATACAACTGTGCTATATGGCACCTGGGTAGATGCCATATAGCGACAGTTTTAAGATTTTGATATTTTATTACTTAACACTTTGGTGATTCGTTATTATCGTTATCGTCAACTTACTTCTTGCCTTGGAAGTCAAGAGGTTTGTTGAACTGGTGGTTGAAGGTGACGTGATACCATTCCTTCTGTCCGTCGAGTCCTTCGTGAACGAGCACTTTGAACTCGCGTTTTTCCAGGTCATAGACGGTGGTGTGGGTGGTGTACCACAGTGAGCAGTCTTTTTTGTGCCACAGTGACTTGTTGGCGAAGTCGGCTTTACCTTTCTCTACTTCCTTAACAAATGCCTCGTTCTTGAGCACGTCGGGGTTGTTGTAAACCTCGCTTGCCTTGATGGCGGCGTTGTTGGCACAGTCGGTGTGGAAGAAACCGGGGTCGTTGATGTCCTTGGTGTAAGACAATGAGAACCAGACCTTCTTCATGAGGTCCTGCATGCCCTCGCTTGTAGCGGGAGTAGCGTCATAGTTGGCCTTAATCACGTCGTAGCGCTCATAACCCTGTGCTCCGTCTTGCATCATCTGCTTGTCGGCCATCAACTTGTTGGTGAAGTTGGTCATGATGGTAGCGTAAGAGGGTTTGTTGACCTCGGTAGTCTCGGTGTAGTAGGGCTTGTTGTCGATAAATTCAAGCACGCAGCTAGTTGTGCTGTCGCACAGGAGCCAGTGGAACGACTGCGACTCGCCCTTGTGGGGGAAGTTGACAGGCTCATACCAGTTGATAGACTCGATGATTTCCTTGGCCTCTGCCACGCTGTGCGCGTTGTCGAGCACGACGCGGGTCAGGACCGAAACGATGTAAGACTTCTCGGCTCCGGGGTTGGTGTTGGCAGCTCCGTGCCCCCACTTGCCATAGTCCCAAGTGCTCTTGTCAAACGAAGTCTCGCCGGTGGGCATCACATTTACACCTATATATACACCGCACTCGTTGATGCCGTCGCAGGTGCTCAAAGGCATGGTAGCATAAACCCTAGAACAAGTGTCGCCAGCGGCAGCAAGTGAGTCGGTGAACAAGGGGTTTGCCCCCACCATGCCAATAGATGCAAGGTGCTTGTCGCTGTGGTTGATCTTGATGATGGCTGCTGCCTGGTCGTTGATGTACCAGTCGAGGTTACGACCCACGAAGTTGCCGCGGCGCACCTCGGTGCAGGCTGCGTTGGCGGGTTTGAACATCTTGCTCATCGCTGCGTGAGCGGCGTCAAAGTCATAGTCGTCATATTCTATCGCGTAAAGATAGTTGTCGAGTTTGGCATTGGCACGATTGTCTTGAACGGCATTAACGACAGCGTCGTTATTGCAATTGTTGTTGCAGTTGCATGCGCTCAATATAGAGGCTGCAATGAAGGTGAATAAATAAATCTTTTTCATAGTTCCTTTAAATTTTGGTTGTGCAAAAGTATATAAAAAAAAATTAGATATAGGGCATTTTGCGTAAAAAAAATCGCGAATTGTCGCAAAAGTACCTATAATTGTCGCAAATAACCATTGAAAATGGTAAATATTCCCCTAGTGCTGGGTTCAAAACTGAGGGAACTATGTGGAGACGTGGAGTGATGTTTTTTTTACTTTTATTGATTTTGTCGTTTTTTTTCGATTTTATCGTTATTATCGGTTTTATCGTTATTATCGGGTTTATCGTTATTATCGATTTTATCGGGTTTATCACTTTTATCACTTTTTTTGAGGAGTTTTGGACTAATTTTCTGGTCCAAAACAGAAGTGGGTTGCTTGTGGTGTGTTTCATTCTCTTGTTTTTGTGCAAAAATAATGGGTGAACCATGATGGAGCACAATCAACTGGGCAACTTGAAACAAATCCCCGGGAGAACCGGAGATGACCGGCTTTCCTGGGGACTGGTGAAACGGGGGCTGCGACGGGGGCTCGCGGGAGAACCCGCGAGAACAGGACCGCAACCGAGGGCTGTAACCGGGGACCGCAACCGAGGGGAGGAGGGTGGCTGCTGGATTGCTACTTGGCGATTTCGTAGGGGAAAAGGCCTTGGTCTTCTTGCTTGATGATGACAGGCATGTCGAGTCGGGCGTATTTTTCCTTGAGTGTGATGATGTCCTCGTCGAGCAGGCGTATGCATCCCTCGCTGGCGCGTCCTGGCACGCTCTCGCGGTTGTTGGTGCTGCCGTGTATGCCTATTCCCTTGAAGGGAGTTTCAAGCCGTAGGAACCAGTTGCCGTAGGCCTTGATGCTGCCACGTCCGTCGCCGAAGTCGTGACACCAAGTGGAGGCATCTTGTATCTGGGTGATCTTGAACGGCTTGCCGGGTTCACTCTCGGGTGTGGTCATGTCGCCATCACCTTTCTTCTGGCCTTTGTTCTTGGCAAGGCACACCTTGAAGTTTGCCACAGGCACGGTGTCGCCTGCCACAGGGGCATAGACGGTGAGCAGCAGGTCCTTCTTGCTGATGACGATGAAGGTGCTGTCGTTGCTGTATGTGCCAGTGTAGAGGGCCTTGCGTTGAGGTTGTGCGGGAGCTGCGTCCTGCTGTTCCTGCTGGTCGCCACTGCAACTTGCCGCCGCGAGTGCAACGGCAAGTGCTAATGCGACGTTGAGTATTTGCCTCATCTATTACTTGGTTTTGAGGTGAGTATAGTCACGAGAGATGTAGTATTCCTCGCCATACCAGTTGATTTTGTAGAAATTGCCGCTGGTGCCCAGGTAGGTGAGTTCCTGGCCCTTGCGGGGGTAGAGAGTCTGTCCTTCCTCGTTGAGGACGATTTCGCCCTTGGTAGAGGGGGTGCGGCGGAAACGCACGTTCTGTCCATCTACAACCACGACTTGTGTTTTCTTCTTGGGTGTTGCGGCAGTCTTTGCCTCTTCCTTGAGGTGGCAGTAGTCGCGTGAGATGTAAACGGGAGTCCCTTCGTAGTTGATTTTGTAGAAATTGCCGCTGGTGCCTAGGTATTCAAACATGGCGCCCTTGGGTGGATAAGTGGGTTTGTTGTCCTCGCCGGTTACAATCTCGCCGCTTGTTGAGGGAGAAAAACGCATGCGCACATGAACGCCATCGACAACCACAAGAGTTGCCATAGCAGCAATGCTCATCATTGCCGCGCAGATGATAGTGAAAATTCGTTTCATAATATAATTATTTTGTTAGTAATGTATTGAAATGTCTTCAAAACGCGGTGTTACTTGCCGAGGATGATGTTGATTAGAGTGTTAGCATCGGTGATGTCAATCTCGCCGTTGCCGTCCACATCGGCACGTCCGCCGTATGTGCTGGCGCTGTCTTTGCCCAAGATGATGTTAAATAGGATGTTAGCATCGGTGATGTCAACATCTCCATTGCCGTCCACGTCGCCCTTCTTGAACGAAGGCGCGGGCTGGAAGATATCGAGGAAATACTCGCTGGAGGTGCTTGACAGGGGCTTGAAGTAGCAGTAGCCAGAACCGGAGTTAAAGGTTGAGGTGGGGCGCACAAACTTCTCGTTCTTAGCATCCCAGCGGTAGGCATTCTCAATCTTGGAAAGGTCAACCGAAGCACCGGGGTTGGCAACCAGATAGTTGTTGCCCACCGATGGAACCGATGCCGATTGGATACGCTTAATCTTGTACATCCTGCCGGGAGTGAGACCTGTCACGATGACGCCAGTGTTGGCAGGCACTTGCTTAACCTCTCGGGTATAAGCAGTCTTTGTAGCGGGATGAAAGCCATTCACGATGTAAGCCTTCACGCCGCTTTCTTCAAAGTCGAGGGGCATGCTCTGGCCCAAGTGGAAGGTGTAATACTCCGGCTTGATAAACGGCGCAATGTGTTGAGTAACCATGCGGGTGTCACTGAATTTCCAGTCTTTCATGTTTGAAGTCATGTAGCCGTTCACATTATAGCTGTTGATATACAGCGTAAAGTCGTAGGCGTTGTTTCCTATCCACTGACCTTCCCATCTCACCGACCCCGTAGAGAGTATTACAAGTTCTTTGAGATATTTGGCATTGTTAAATGCACCGGTGCCAAAGTAGTTGACGCTCTCGGGCAGGGTGATTGTGCGCGCCTTGCAGTAGCTAAACGCCTTGCGGCCTATCTTCTCGATGTACTTAGCGCCCAAGAGACTTACAAACTCGACTGTTGAGACGAACAGGCAGCTGTCGCCTATCTCGGTCATCAGGTACTTCTTACCACTCTTTCTGTCGATTTCATAATCGTTGGCAACAAAAGAACCATCACCCCTAGCCACTTGCTTGTTGTAAACATACTTGGCTTTACCGTCGTAGGTCACGCCGTCAACGGTAACGGGAGTTGTACTGGTAACGGTCATCTTGTGCAGATTAGTTAATATCTCCCAGTCGCGGCAGAAGTCGTAGGCACCGGCAACGACAGTGTAGCCATTGAAGCTTGCGTTGGCCCTGATGTTAGCACGGTGCTCCACAGGAGTGCTGATGACACAAGTGGTGGGTACGCCGGTCATGTCGAGCGAGAAAGTGCTGCTCAGTGGCACATTAATCACGAGGTCTTTCAGTGACGACATGTTGCGGAATGAACCTGTGAAAAGTGTAGTTACTGTGCTGGGCACAAGCAGATAGTCAATCTTTGTGCCGGCAAAGACATCGTTGCCGAGCGTAGTTAATCCCACGGGGAGACACATGTTGTCGGCTATGTTACAGTCGCGGAAGGCTCCGTGCATGATAGACTTTATCTCGCTACCCAGATAGACAAAAGTGAGCGCTTTGCACCCGGCAAATGCCTCTTGGGCGATGCGGGTCACGCCTTCGAGATAGGCCGTCCTGAGACTGGGGCAGCTGTTGAAGGCCTTGGTGCCCACGGTGCCGCTTACCAGATTCACATAGCTGAGGTTGCTGGCGTTGTCGCACATCATCTCGCCAAACTCAGTGATTGTATTTACATGGCTCAGGTCTAGCTCCTTGAGGTCGGCATTGTCGGTAAACGCGAGTTTTGACACCCTGGTGTACTTGAAGTAGCGGTCCTGACTAGTGGGCTTAGTGTGGTAGCTCGCCGGGCAATATTTACCCTCGGCTACGCCTGTGCCGCCGCCGTTCTTATTGAAACCGATGATGGTGCACTCGTGGTCCTCGCTCGTGCTTGTCGAGGGCTTGGTGACTACTGCCATTGTGCCGTCGGCCATATAGATGTCCCATGCATAGCTAGAATGGGCAATGCTGTAGAAGGCATCGGTGTTCCAGATGCTCTCGGCACGGAAGTCGTCATAGTTGGCCTCCCAGGGCACATAGAGTTTGCACTTGGTGCTTGCGGGGAATGCATTAGGTGACGCGTATCCTGTGAGCTTGCCCGATGTGCGGGCATAATATACATGGTTGAGCGATGTACAGCCATAAAATGCCTGTCCAGCGATATCGGTCATCGAACTCGGCAGTTGCGCATAGGTGATTGACGAGCAGTTTCTGAAAGAAGCAAAGCCAATCCGCTGGACACCATAGGACAGTCGCACGCTGGTGAGTTTGGTCTGACCTTCAAAAGCCGACTCATTGATTGACTTTACATAGTACTTGTTGCCATTATAAGTTATCACATAAGGGATTGTGAGCGCAGTGTTAGCGGTCAAGGCCTTGTCAAACCCCATACAGTTTACCGTGCCGTAGGTTGATCCCGAAGCAGCAGTAACCTCATCATAACGGATGTTATCTACTATATAAGTCACAGCCCACATGGGCATGCTCAATGTGAGAATCAGCAGAGTGACAAGTGACTTTTTCATAATACTGTGATTTATTTGTTCATAGTGTGCAACTTGTGTGCCTTGGCCTCGAAGGGCAGTTGGCTAGTCTCCTCGTCGAGGATGATGACTTTCATGCCCACGCGTGCATAATGCTCCTTGAGGTCGATGATGTCCTTGTCGCGCAGGCGAATGCACCCCTCGCTGGCACGTCCTGGCACGCTCTCGGCATTGTTAGTGCTGCCGTGTATGCCTATTCCGTTGTGACCGGGAGTCTTGAGGCGCATGAACCAGTTGCCATAGGCCTTGATGCTGCCGCGTCCGTCCTTGAAGTCGTGTTTCCAGGTCGAAGCGTCCTGTATCTGCGTGATTGAGAAAGGCTTGCCGGCCGGGCTCGACGGAGTCTTCATGTCTCCCACTTTCTGTTTCTGGCCCTTGACCTTGCTCAGGCAAGCGGGGTACTTGGCGAGCAGGGCGGTGTCGCCCTTGATGGTGCCATAAACATAGAGTCGCAAGTCTTTCTTGCTGATCACAATAAACTCGCTTCCCTTGTCGGCCTTGCGGTCGGTGTTGTAGTGGCATGCCTTGTCGTCTTTTGTGCCCATGACATCAGCGTCAACCACGCTCGCTGCGCTAGCAGTGACCCCGATGAACAGGGCAATCATAAAAAGTAATTTCTTCATTTTTATCTTTTTATTAAAGGTCTAGAAATTCTAGATTACCTAGAAATCCTAGAAGTTAATGTTTCATTAGTCATAATAAAAAAGTCATCGTTCATCGTTAATGTAAGGATAAGTGACATTCCAGAGGAAGAGCGCGTTGCCTGGCATGGACATGCCAGCCTTGCAGCGGTCTTTCTTCTCGATGATTTCGCAGAACTGCTCCACGGTGATTTTGTGGGTTCCCACTTCGACCAGCGTGCCCACGATGGCTCGCACCATGTTGCGCAGGAATCGGTCGGCGGTGACGGTGAAAACCCACTGCTCACCCTCTCGCTCCCACCGGGCATGGGTGATGCGGCAGTTGTTGGTCTTGACATCGGTGTGCAGCTTGGAGAACGAGGTGAAGTCGGTGTATTGCATCATTCGTCTGGCGGCTACGTTCATGAGCTCGTAGTCGAGGTTCCACCGGCAGTGCCAGCTCAACGGGTAGAGGAATGGCGACTTGGCGGTGTGGACGAAGTATTTGTAGGTGCGTGATGTGGCATCGAAGCGTGCGTGGGCGTCGTCGTGCACCGGGAAAATGCTGTGGATGGCGATGTCACGGCACAAGATGCTGTTGAGGTTATGGGCCAGCTTGTCGCAGTCGGGGATTGGTTGCTCCACGTCGAAGTGGGCATACATGGTGGCGGCATTCACGCCGGCATCGGTGCGGCCTGCCCCCACGATAGCCGTGGGCACACGCAGCACGCGGGTCAGGGCGTCCTCAATAGCCTCCTGCACCGACGAGTCACTGGGCTGCCGCTGCCACCCGTGAAACTCTGCCCCATTATATGCCAACCTAATAAAATACCTCATCTTTTTTTTTGATTACCTTCTCTTTGTGATCACCGCGCGGATCTCACGGATCTCACTGATTTTATTGATTATTATATTGCTTTTTTATTATTTGAGAGATATCGTCTTCCTCTTTAAATTTGTATAAAACTCGTTCTAAGCCATTATTGATGTCGGCCTCATTAAAATTAATAAGATATCCCACCCTCATATCGGTAAGTTTTAAATAGGATATCAGTTGCTTTTTATGAACAGGCAATAATCGTTCTACCGATTTTAACTCTAGGATTACCGCATTTTCTACAACTATATCACAACGAAATGCAATTCCCATATCATTTCCTTTATATTTAATGGGGATGGGTAGTTGTTGTTGCACATCTAATCCTTTAGACTGCAATTCGATAATCATTGCATTCTCATAAACTGATTCAAGCATGCCTGGGCCTAATTCATTGTAAACAGCATAGGCACACCCTCGAATTAAAAAAGTGAGTTGTCGGTAGGTCATAGATAAATATTTTAAAATCAGTGAGATCTGTGAAATCCGCGCGGGGTGAGTTCCGCGAGTTCCCCCGAGAGAAAATAAGGTGGTTATTTGTTGTGCTCGAGGTAGGTGTAGCCGTAGAGGCCTGAGCGGTAGTTGCGCACGAATTCGTTGCCTTCTTCGCTGGTGATCTTGCCTGAACGTATAGACTCTGTTACCCACATTTCCACGTTGCGCACGAGCTGCTTGGGACTGAACTGCACGTAGTCGAGCACCTCGGCCACTGTCTCGCCGTCGATGACCTGGTTGATCTCGTAGTGATCCTTATAGACGTCGATGTGCACAGCATTGGTGTCGCCAAAGAGGTTGTGCATGTCGCCCAGGATTTCCTGGTAGGCACCCACGAGGAACACTCCCAGGTAGTAGGGCTCGCCGGGTTTGAGGGCGTGGACGGGCAGCGAGTGTGTGATGCCCTGCGGTGAGATGAAATTGGCAATCTTGCCGTCGCTGTCGCAGGTGATGTCTTGCACGGTTGCGCGGTGGTTGGGCTGCTCGTTGAGACGCTGCAGGGGCACTACGGGGAACACCTGGTCGATGGCCCAAGAGTCGGGCAGCGACTGGAACAGCGAGAAGTTGCAGAAGTATTTCTCGGGCAGCATCTTTGCCACGCTGTTGAGTTCTTCGGGTGCGTGTTTCATGTCGTTAACAATAGAGTTCACGTCGCGTGCCACGCTCCAGAACAGTTTCTCCACCATGGCGCGTGTGCGCAGGTCGATGAGTCCCAGCGAGAAGCGGTCGAGCGCTTCATCGCGTATCTGCAAGGCGTCGTGCCAGTCTTCAAGCAGACGAGCCTTGTTGATCTTGTCCCAAATCTCATAGAGGTCGCGCACGAGTTCGTTGTCGTCGGGAGTGACAACGTCGGTCTCCTCGTCCCATCGAGGCAGCTCGGCAGTCTCGAGGACGTTCATCACGAGCACACTGTGGTGAGCAGTGAGCGATCGTCCGCTCTCGTTGATGATGTTGGGGTGGGGCATGCCGTTCTTGTTGCATGCGTCCACAAAGGTATAGACGGCATCGTTGACATACTCCTGTATAGAGTAGTTCATCGAGTATCCGCTGGCGCTGTTGCGAGTTCCGTCGTAGTCCACTCCCAGACCGCCGCCGATGTCGATGAAATCGACGTTGTAGCCTAGCTTGGCAAGCTGCACATAGAACTGCGAAGCCTCGCGCAGGGCGTTCTTGATGCGGCGGATCTTGGTGATCTGGCTGCCAATGTGGAAGTGAATGAGCTTGAGGCAGTCGGTCATGTTGTTGCTCTTGAGGTAGTCAAGAGCGGTGAAGAGCTCACTGGTGTTGAGACCGAACTTGCTGCGGTCGCCTCCGCTCTCCTCCCACTTGCCGCTGCCGCTGCTAGAGAGCTTGATGCGTATGCCTATGTTGGGTTTGATGCCCAGACGCTTGGCGATGGAGTTGATGAGCACAAGCTCGTTGAGTTTCTCCACCACGAGGTAGATGCGCCTGCCCATCTTCTGTGCCAGCAGAGCGAGTTCCACATATCCCTCGTCCTTGTATCCGTTGCAGATGATGAGGGAGTTGGCGCTGATGTCGGCCATGTTGATGGCAAGTACAGCGTGCAGCTCGGGTTTGGAACCAGCCTCAAGTCCTATGTTGAACTTCTTGCCGTGCCCCACGATTTCCTCCACCACTTGTCGCATCTGGTTCACCTTGATGGGGTATATGACGAAGTTCTGTCCGTTGTACTCATACTCTTTAGCGGCCTTCTTGAAGCAGCTAGCGAGTTTCTCGATGCGGTTGTCGAGAATGTCGGGGAAACGCAAGAGGATGGGTGCAGTGATGTTGCGAGTGCGCAACTCGTCCATCACATCGACCAGGTCAACGGGCACACAGCTCTGCTTGGGAGTGACTGTGATGTGTCCGTGCTCGTTGATAGAGAAATATTTGAGTCCCCATCCGTGGATGTTGTAAAGCTCGGCGCTGTCCTCAATGCGCCATTTGTTGATGCTTGCCAATTTTAATTGTTCGTTTTATGTTGTTAAACAAAAAGTCCTATCTGTGCCGTCAGGCTCTCCATGCGCCCACGTCACCTAATTTGTGCAAATTTAATCAAAAAACCATGGGTGGCAAAGGTTTTTTTCTGAAATTTTTCATTTTTCGTTGCGTTTCGTTGCGTTTTGTTACTGTCGGAGGGTGTGCGTTAAATTTTTTTAGGTTTTTTGCAGGAAAAACTTTGGATAAATATTTGTATCTTTGCAAGCAAATTAAAGATTGGGAGATAAATTGCATGTTCGATATAATTCTAGTACACGCGCGTTCGCTTCTGTATGGTGTTGTGACTGCATGCATAGTTCATTTTATTGTAATACTGCTAGATACGTATTGTATCAGGAAAAGTGAGCATGCTCGCTTTGTCCTAGGTGTCTCGATTGTGGGCATGGGGTGGCTGTTGTTTCAATATGTGCTATGGTTTGTGGTTGATGCGCTAGGCTTGCTGTCGCCCGAGAACGCTCCGCAACACGTCACCCTGGCTGGCTGTCTTGGCTTTATAGAGATGGTGACGCCGTTGCTGTTCCAGATGGCACTCTACAGTGTGTCGAAGCTCAAAGTATTCAATGTGCATCGTGCCTTGGTGCTGATTTTGCCTTATCTTGTGCTGTTTATCCTCTTTCTCGCCACAGGCAACCGTTTGTGGACCAAGGTGGGATATGGTTACACAATGTTTAGCGCGATAGTGGTGCCCATAGCCATTCACATCCAGGTGTATCGCTATCAAAAACTGCTCAAGGACACCTACGCCAACACCACGGTGCGTGATGTGAAATGGGTGCTCACGGTGCTCTATGTGATGGTGGGCGTGTTTGCCATGTGGGTTCTCGTGAGCTTTATGACTCCATCGGCGCTTGCCGACTGCATCTACATGTGCTTGAGCATGATGGCATGGGGATTCTATGCCAAGAGGTTGAGCGTGCAGAACTTCGATATCGACGTGATGCGTGAAATTGCAGAGAACGGCGAGCTTGACGAGGAGCGCGAGCCGGAAGCCGACAAGCCTCATGCAATAGGAGAGGAGATGCCGCTCCAATCGATGGAAGCGGTAATAGCGCCTCATGTCAAACTCAAGGCATGGCAGGAACCCCACTTCGACGAGGCTGTGCGACACTTCTGCTCACAGGAGAAGAATTTCTCTGACCCAGACCTCAGCGTGCAGGATGTGGCGCAGGGTGTGGGCACTAACCGCACCTACGTGTCGCGCTGGTGCAAGGAGCAGGGCTGTGACTTCAGCACGTTCATCACCAGCATCAGGCTTGACTATGCCGAGCGGCAGCTGATGGAGACTAGCCTCACCATCACCGAGATACTGGAGATGTCGGGGTTCAGCAACGCTAGGCACTTCCGCACGGTGTTTGTGGCACGATATGGCTGCACTCCGTCGGAGTTCCGCACCCAGAATCGTGCATGATGCTTGGAAAAGAAGAAAATATAGATGTAATGATAAACGAGGACAACGATGTACGATAACTTTTTATTACATGTGAGGTCGATGTGCTATGGCGGCATGGTGGCTTATTTTGTGTTCACCATCATGCGGCTAGTGAGGCATTACCGCACCTACGATTCGGCAACGGCGCGTTTTGCTGTCGTGTCCTCGTCGCTGGCTATGGCGTTGCTTGCCATCAAGAATGCAGCCCGCTTTGTGTTTGACGTGATGCACATCGCTTTTCCTCGCATCGAGGATATGCCAGTGTTCCACAGTCCGCTCATCATGGAGATGATGGCGATACCCTTCATGGGTGTGGCGTTGAGCGCGCTGTCGCGACTCACTCCCCCCAAGGGTACAGAGTTGTTTGTGCAGTTGCCGCTTCTCGTGTCGCTCATCTTCTTCTCCATTACCGGCAATGAGCTGGTGATGAACATGTCGTTCACCTATGTGGCCATCTACTCGGTGGCGGTGATATTGTCAGTGCACATCAACGTGCGCCGCTACCAGACGAAGCTCAATGAGACATATGCCAACACCGACAAGCGTGGCATCACGTGGGTGCTCATCACGCTCTACATCATGGTGGGTCTCTTGACGCTGTGGGGCATCATGCAGTTTGCAATGCCCGGTTTGCTGAGCGACTGCCTCTACTTCCCGCTGAGCCTCATCCCGTGGATATTCTATAGCCGCCGTCTCATCAAGCAGGACTTCAACATCGCAGCGATGCATGTCCAGGACGACGAAAATGACCTGGCCGGCGACAGCGAAGCTGCGCTCAAGACGTGGCAAAATGCACAGTTTGGCGAGGCTGTGATGAAATTCTGCACCGACAAGAAGAACTTCACTAATACGGACCTGAACATTGTGGAGGTGGCTCGTGCCGTGGGCACTAACCGCACCTACGTGTCGCGCTGGTGCAAGGAGCAGGGCATGGACTTCAGCACATATATAGCTCACATCAGGCTTGACCATGCGTTGCCGCTGCTCGTGTCGGGCTATCCTATCAGCGAAATAGTGACGATGTCGGGGTTCTCAAGCCCGCGCTCATTCCGCACCGCATTCGTGGCACGCTACAACTGCACCCCCAGCGAATACCGCACAAGAAAACAAGCCTAAATACTTGCCCACACAGATACAAACTAACTTGTTTTTTCTATACTATCGCTTCTATCAGCGTGCGGCCATTCAATTTTACTGGTGGCAGCATGCCTGACTGCTTTGTCTTATTGAAGCAGAAACTTAGGAGGTACCCTTCTTGTAAGTTGAAATATTCAAGGTAGCGGCATAGTTGTTCTTCGCCTCGCTCGTTGTAAGCATTGCCTCGCCATATTTTGAGTTCAATGACGTACTGCTTGCCCAGGTAGTCAATCACTATGTCCATGCGGTCATGGTCACGCGTCTGTTCCTCAATGTGGTAACTGCCTATACCATTGATGACAGGACGCAGATAGGTGAGGAAAATCTTTCGTGCATCGTTCTCAATGAATTCGTTATCATGATCCATTTTGTAGGTCTGGTTCATGTGAACGACAAATCGTTCCATAAGGAGCGGAATGTCCAGAATGCCGTCATGGATGAACTGGCTCTTATCGGTCATGCCCTGAATAAAGTCTGTTGAATTTTTGTCTTGTGAGATAAAGTATTCGTAAAACCATATTTCAAACATGCGTGATGCGACAGCAAATGCGCCATCCTGCTGTTTGACAAAGTTGAACATCAGGGCAAGGTTGGTTGCCTTGTCATAGTAGTTGAATGAGTAGCGATAACCGTTGAAAAGAATTCCTTTGATGGTACGTTCCAATTCGGGGAACTCATCAAGTTTCTTGGCAATGTCATCAAACAGAGTACTTCCCTCGGTCAGTATTTTGTTGACTGCTTTCAACACGCCTTCTTTATCCCATGTCCATTGTTCGGCATCAATTATCTGGCAGATGCGGCTCACAAGGAATGGATAGCCCGAGGTGTAGTCGCGAATCATCTGTGCCACAGCCTTTTCGTTAAAGTTCAGTCCGTGGTCAGCTTTATATTCGGCAAGCATTCCTGCTATACCTTCGGCCGAAAGACTCATGTCCACATCAAAGGGGACAGCGATATTCCAGGGGCTATTGTACTGGTGCTGTTCATCTGTGCGAATCTTCAGTTTCAAGTTCTTGACGTCATAGACACCAGCAAGGATGACACTTTGGAAAGTGGGTTTAACGTCCCTGTCAAGATACATCCTGCGTAACAAAGCCAAGAGTTTCAAGAAAGAAGGATAATTGCCAGCCTGATCAACTTCGTCAATCAAGATAACAACAGGTTTAGAATTGCGATGACTGACATTACTGATAAACTTAGACAATGCCTTTTCACTGCATTTTTCGTCATGAGATTCAGAAAATGCCGAAATATATTCAGCCACCTCCTTGTCAAGTCCTTCAAGTGGAGTCCACTCAAACGCATCTGCCATCTGATAGACAAATCTAGAATAGAGTTTCTCTTCGTCGGCGAAGGATGAATCTCCCAATCCTTCAAAACTAAGGTTGAATACACAGAACTCGTTGGTAAAACTACTACTGATTGCTTTCAATGTAGTTGTCTTGCCATACTGCCTGCCACGATTTATGCAGAAATAGTCACCCTTGGCAACCATCTTGCGGATGATTTCCAAACGCTCGGTGATGTCCACCATATAATGTTCGTTCGGGCGACAAGTACCCGCTGTATTGAATGCTTTCATACTTGCTGAGGCGAAAGTGCAAATGGTCATTGACTGCAAATTTATGAAAAATTTCTCAAAAACGAGCAAAAACCTTATAATTTTTTACCCCTCGGGGAGCTCGGGGAACTCGGGGGAACTCTGGAGAATTTTTTGTCTCTCGGGGAACTCCGGGAACTCGTGGAGAATTTTTGTGTCACTCGGGCAACTCGGGTAAATTTTTTTACCTCTCGGGGAACTCGGGGAACTCGGGGAACTTGGGGAAATTTTAATGAAATGGTATTTTTGTGCTGGAGGCACGAAATTATAAAAATCTGATTAATCTGCTTAATGTGGTTTTTTTACTAGATACTAATATAAAAAACATCTTCCTTATAAAAAAAACATCTTCCTGCCGTTGTAGCGGGAAGATGTTTTGTGTTTAGCAGATGTTAGCAATTATGCCTTTCCGTTGCTGCCGAGAACCTCTTCGATCTTGTGCTTGTAGAGGCGCTCCATTTCTTCGCGAGCGGGACCGCAGTACTTGCGGGGGTCGAACTCACCGGGCTTCTCGTTGAAGACCTTGCGCACAGCAGCGGTGAACGCCAGACGGCTGTCGCTGTCGATGTTGATCTTGCACACAGCGCTCTTGGCAGCCTTGCGAAGCTGCTCCTCGGGAATACCTACAGCGTTGGGCATCTTGCCACCGTTGTTGTTGATGATCTCAACATACTCCTGGGGAACTGAAGAAGAACCGTGGAGAACGATGGGGAAACCAGGAAGTTGCTCCATGATAGCATCGAGGATGTCGAATGCCAGGGGGGGAGGAACGAGGCGACCTGTCTCGGGGTCAACAGTGCATTGCTCGGGAGTGAACTTGTAAGCACCGTGGCTTGTGCCGATAGAGATTGCGAGAGAGTCGCAGCCAGTGCGAGTAGCGAAGTCGATAACTTCCTCGGGCTTGGTGTAGTGAGATTCCTCAGCTTGTACCTCGTCTTCAACGCCAGCGAGAACGCCGAGCTCAGCCTCAACAGTCACGTCGTGAGCGTGAGCATATTCAACAACCTGCTTTGTGAGAGCGATGTTCTCCTCGTAGGGGAGGTGTGAACCGTCGATCATCACGCTTGAGAAACCGAAGTCAACGCAGCTCTTGCACAGCTCGAAGCTATCGCCGTGATCGAGGTGGAGACAGATCTGGGGATTCTCCCAGCCGAGTTCCTTGGCATACTCTACAGCACCCTGTGCCATGTAGCGAAGCAGTGTCTGGTTAGCGTAGTTGCGTGCACCTTTAGATACTTGAAGGATGACGGGTGACTTTGTTTCAGCGCAAGCTTTTACGATTGCCTGCTGTTCCATGTTGTTGAAGTTGAATGCGGGAATTGCATAACCTCCGTTAATAGCCTTAGCAAACATTTCGCGAGTGTTCACGAGGCCTAACTCCTTAAAACTTACCATTTTGTGTAAAATATTATTAAAAAATCGATTAAATTTCCACTAAATCGAGTGCAAAGTTAAACATAAATTTGCAATGCGCTATCCATTTTATTATAAAAAATCAAAAATGGGCTTTTTTTTGTTTGAGAGTAACACTT
>JAGHSP010000375.1 GCA_018065815.1 Candidatus Sodaliphilus limicaballi
TTATAATATCTTCGAGACCCGTGAAATCTGCGCGGGGAGTCCGCTAAAAAAACTATTGGAGATATAGTTGCAAATTAATAATCACTTGCTAAATAAACTTGATTAAATAGTTTATTGTTTTGCAAAGATAGTAAAAAAATGGCAAAATAGGAATTATCATGCGTAATCATCGTGCATAGGAACAATTTTTGGCACATGATGCCTAGCGGGCAATAAAAACGGTTGAACCACGTTATATATTATGCTATGAGAATACTGCTGGTAAATAAGTTTTACTATCCTCGCGGTGGCGACTGCATGGTGACAATGGGCACCGAGCGGCTGCTGCGAGCGGCTGGTCACGACGTGGCGGTTTTTGCCATGCAATATGGGCAAAACGTTGAGCCGGAGTCGATGAGTGCTTTTGCCAGCGAGGTGTCGTTTGCCGGTGGTGTGGGGGCGAAGGTCAAAGCCCTGTGCCGCACCATGGGATGTGGCGACGTGAAGTCATCGTTCACGACCATGCTGCATGCCTTCAACCCCGACGTGGTGCATCTGCACAACATCCATTCCTATCTGTCGCCTGTGATTGCACGCCTGGCTCATGAGCACGGATGCCGCGTGGTGTGGACCATGCACGACTACAAACTCGTGTGCCCGGCCTACACATGCCTGCATGACGGCACCCCTTGCACGCTGTGCGTGACCGGGAACAAACGCAACGTGCTCGAGAGTCGCTGCATGAAGGGCTCGCTAGTGGCAAGCGCGGTGGCGTGGATCGAGGCAGTGAAGTGGAACCGCAAGACGCTGGAACGATATACCGATGCATTTATCTGCCCCAGTGAGTTCATGGCACACATGATGCGCAAGGCAGGATTTGATCCCGGCAAAATCGTGGTTCTCAACAACTTCATCACCCACATGCCTGCTACTGTCCAGCAGCGCGGCAATTATCTGTGCTACGTGGGACGACTCTCGCCCGAGAAAGGCTTGGACAAGGTGCTGGAGGTCGTGTCGCGTGTGAATTATGTCAATTTTAAGGTTGCAGGCACGGGACCGCTCGAGGTAGCTCTGCGTGAGCGATACAAATCGTGCAGCAACATAGAGTTCTTGGGACACCTAGACTCGGCCAGTGTGGCACAGCTGTTGCAGGGCGCGCATGCGTCGGTGGTGCCGTCGCAGTGGTATGAAAACAACCCATTGAGCGTCATCGAGAGCCTGTGTGCCGGTACTCCGGTGCTTGGTTCGCACATGGGCGGAATCCCCGAACTCATCAACGACAGCAACGGCGTCATTGTCGATCGCTACGGCAACTGGGAAAACGCATTGATACACATCATCAAGAAACCTTGGGACCACGAGGCTATTGCCCGCGAGGCACAGCAGCGCTTTGCACCCGAGACTCATTATAAACGATTAATGACTATCTATTCAAGCAAATAAACACGTAGATGAAAACAACCCAACAAGCAAGCGTGATCACCACTTTCAGGTGCAATGCCAAGTGCAACATGTGCAACATCTGGCAGCATCCCACTCATCCCAAGGAGGAGATTGACGCTTCATTATATGAGAAAATGCCCAACGGGCTGCGCATCAACATCACTGGCGGCGAGGCAACGCTGCGCAAGGACATTGACCGCATCTTTGAGATACTGCACCCCAAGGCCACATTGCTCGAATTGAGCACCAACGGCTACAATACCGACAAGATTGTGGCTCTTGCCAACAAATATCCTGACATACTCATACGCGTGAGCGTGGAGGGACTGCCAGCCATCAACGACAGCAAGCGCGGCCTGCACAACGGCTTTGACCACGCGCTGCGCACCATGCTTGAACTCAAGAAGACCAAGTGCAAGAACATTGGCTTCTCGGTAGTTATCTCGCCCGACAACTACCAGGACCTGCTGTCGCTCTATGAGCTGTGCGTGGCCCTCGACGTGGAACTGGGCACCAGCGCCGTGCACAACTCGTGGTACTTCCACAAGGACGACAACCAGGTGGAGAGCGAGGAAGCGCTGCGCCAGCACGAGCTCTTTGTGCGCGCCCTGCTCACCAGCAAGCGACGCACGCTCAAAGCCAGGCTCAAAGACTACGGCCGCGCATTCTTCAACCGCTCTATCCACCGCCGCCTGCGTGGCGACGAGGCAGGCTACCGCCCCGCTTGCGGAGCGTTGACCGACTTCTATTTCATCGACCCCTGGGGCAATGTGTCGCCCTGTAACGGCAGTGGCGAGGAATGGGTGATGGGCAACATCAAGGACAACACCATCGAGGAAATACTTGCCAGCGACAAGGCTCGTGAGGCAATGGAGAAGGTGAAGCAGTGCAAGCGCAACTGCGCCTTCATCGTCACAGAGCGACACGACATGGTGCGCCGCCCGTGGATTCCCATCATGTGGATTTTAAAGAACAAGTGGCGCATTGCGCGCGGCAAGGATATCTCGTGGGAAGCGTGACAAGGACGATAGCGGTGATAGGCACACGCGGGTTTCCCGGCGTGCAGGGTGGGGTAGAGGCTCATTGCGCTCACCTTTATCCCCTCATGCAGGGAGTAAACGTGAGAGTGTATCGCCGCAAGCCTTACCTCAACGAGCAATCCCGGGCTAGCTATCCCGGCATTGAGTTCGTTGACCTGCCATCTACACGCATCAAGGGGGTTGAAGCAGTGCTGCACACGCTGCTGTGTGTCGTTCACATCGCTTTGCACAGGCCCAGCGTGGTGCATGTGCACAACTTCGGCCCAGGCTATGTGATGCCGCTGCTCAAACTGCTGCGGCTGCCCACCGTGCTCACCTATCACAGCACTAACTATGAGCACGACAAGTGGGGCCGCGTGGGCAAACTGCTGCTGCGCGCTTGCGAGAAACTTGCCATGCGCTGGAGCGACCGCATCATCTTCGTCAACCGCTTCGTCATGGAGCACCAGCCACAGTGGGCGCAACGCAAGGCAGTGTATATCCCTAACGGCATAGACCCCGTCACCCCCTCGCAAGACACCCGGTTGCTGCGCGAGCACGGCATCGTGCCAGGCGACTACGTCCTTGCCGTGGGACGCCTGTCGCCCGAGAAAGGCCTTGACTACCTCGTGCAGGCGTGCGACACGCTGCCGCAAGTAGGGCAACTCGTCATTGCCGGAGCAAGCGACCACGACGACTCCTACGCACGCCTCATGCGCAGCCACGACACCGCAGGCAAAGTCGTTTTCACAGGATATGTCCAGGGCGAGATGCTGCGTCAGCTCTACAGCCATGCCCGCCTCTACGTGTTGCCCTCATTGAGCGAAGGATTCCCCATCGCCCTGCTCGAAGCGATGTCATTCGGCCTGCCCATCGTGGCAAGCGACATCCCTGCCACACGCCTCATCGACCTCCCCGACGAAGCCTACGCCCAGCCGCGCGACCCCCACACCCTGGCACAAGCCATAGCCAACGCACTCAGCCACCCCCACCGCCCCACCTACGACCTCACCCCCTACACC
>JAGHSP010000433.1 GCA_018065815.1 Candidatus Sodaliphilus limicaballi
AATTGATTTTGTCTATTAAAAAAGGAGCAAAAAGTGTGCTAATTGTTATTTTTGCGGTTTATTTATGATGCATGGTGGGCGGGACTTGTTGCGTGTGGCTCAAAAACTGCTGCTCAGCACATACCCTGTGGCAAGGGCTACGGCAAGCAGTAGCAAGTAGAACGCATATCCCCACAGTAGGACACGACGGTGAAGGTTGCTGTAAATAAGGGCGATAACATAGACTGCCAGTGCCAGATACATGGGTTGGAAGGGCAAGATGTACCGGCTCACTCCGCCTGCACTGATGTAGGCGATGGCCATGGTGCACACCACGGGCCACCATGCCACGAGGCCTGCGCTCAACGTCTTGCGCCACGATACCAGCAGGTAATAGACGATAGTGAGTCCGCCGCACAAGTACCATCCTGCCCTGATGCGGGGAAAAACGGATTGCCAGGTGGGTTCCTCGGCGCGCCACGGGAACGGGATGATGTACTGGATGCCACAGTTAAAAGGCAGGAAAAGGAGTTTTTTCCACACGGGCAGGTAGAAATATCCGTCCTCCCACCCCATATAGATGGAATGGACGCTGTCGTCCGACACGCCAAACGACTGTGTCATTGCTGCGCCTCCCACCACGTTGTCAACCTGTTGCGACACATTGTAGGTGGTGGAGCATGCCATGCCCAGCAGCCAGGTGGCGCCAGTGATGCCCACCAGCATTGCCAGCGCGGGCTTGCGGTCGCGCCAGCGGGTGATGGCAAGCAGCACGATGCCGAAGGCGGCAAAGTTGATATACTTGGCCCTGACTAGCGCGAGGATAACACATGCCCCGGCATAGAGGGCTATACCCATGGCTGTGCGCCGGCGGGTGTCTTCGTCTTGCAAGATGAGCAGGCCCAGCATTATCATGGTCATGGACACATAGATGAGTGCTTCTTTCAGGATCACAACGCCTTGCGACAGGAAAAATCCGTGCAGGCACATCAGCGAGATGGCCGTCGTGGCAGCCGTGGCGGGCTTCATGCGGGTGCGTCCCTTGACCAGCCTGGCGGCAATGCCTCCGCTCATGGCGATGGCTGTGATTGTGAGCGACATGTTCATTGCCACAGGCCACACGATGCTCACGCCCAGAACTTTCCATAGCGCCAAGATGATGAGCGGGAAACCGAAAAATGTGGTGAGGGGTTCGGGGCAACGTCCGTCGTAGTGGTGCAGCGCCCACCTGTAATAGCTGCTCGGGTCGCTCTTGAGCACGGGCATTTCGAGCGTGGCGCCGCTGCCGAGCGATACCGACCACATATAGTCGATGGCGCTTGCTGCCAGGATGAGCGACACAGCGCACAAAGCCACTGCGGAGTCAGGCGACCACCACGAGCATCGCCTTGCCACAGCGTAGGGCAGCGCAAAGGCAACAGCAAGCGACGTCACGATGCCAAGCCCATCGGCAAAGCCAAAGGCATTCACCGTGATAACAGCAACGACAATCGCAACAAGCGACAACCCTATGTAGCAATAACGGAACATAATTCTAAAAAAACCGAAATATCGAAATATCCTAAAATCTTAAACCCTTAAACCCTTAAACCTTTAAACCCTTAAACCTTTACTTCCCCCATTTCTTGAGGTGGTAGCGATAAGTGTGGCCGTTGGTCGAAGGCAGCGTGAGCACGAGGTCCTTGCCGCTGTGCGACTCCACCTTGAAGCGGTTCACGGCGTCCTTGCTCATGTCGATGCCATAGAGGTGCACCCACACGAGTCGCTCGTCGGGGAAGGTGATGTTAATCTCGTTGCCGAGGTCTTCCCAGCGGCCCACGGTCTGCATCTCGGTGTGCATCTCGTCGGTGTAGCGCAGCTGGAACACCGTGCTCTGGAACTGGAAGAAGTTGGTGCCCATGTAGCCGTCTATGGGACTGCCGTCCATATCGACCTGCTCCACGTGCCATGTGCCGAACCACATGCCTATGTCGCCGTTGTTGTGTGTGCACGATGTCATTGCGAGCATCGATGCAACCATTATCACGAGTGTATAGATAGTCTTTTTCATCATTATTTCTTGCCAAAAGTGAAGTTTCCGCTATATTTTACCACGAGTTGTGCACCCACGTTGTTGCCAGTGAGAGTGCCGTGGTCCATTGCCAGGCGCAGGCTGGCTGAGAGCCCATTCAGTTTGCTGCCGTCGGGGGCATGCCACTGGCACTCGGCCATGAGCGAAGTGGCTGTGACCGGCTCGATGCGGGGCACAAACGGTGTTCCCCACGACTTGCGGTACGATGCCATGACGCGATATTGCCACAGTTTCAAGCGGTCGATGTCACCGCGCACACCCATGTGGAAGCCGCGCATCATGTTGTCGGCAAAGCGGGTGTAGCCGTCAAGGTTGTAAATGGGGCTCTGTATCATGGGCGAACCGATGCTCATGCCCAGGTGGTGGTAGCCGTTGAAGGCATAGTTGTTGTAGTAGTCGTCGGCACCGGTAGCCTTCTCGGTGAGAGGTGTGCCCTCGTGGTCGGCGGGAGCATAGTGGATGGGGCCGCTCTGGTTGGTAAAGTCAAAATACTCAACAACGATGCTCCTGACGTGTGAGCCCCAAGCCAAATTGCAGTATTCAATGCCATAGAGACCGTCAAAGCCGTTGAGCTTGCCTATGCCCGAGCCGTCTTCCCAGGGCGACTGCCAGTAGAGGCGCACCTTGTTGTCGCGGTTAATGTTCACGTCGAGCGCCGCGTCCCACGAGCCCAGATGGTTGCCCTCGTAGTAGTTGTTGTCGCCCGCGCTGCCGCCGCTGCCGGGGATGAGCGCCTTGAAGAATGCCTCGGCGTTGGCCTTCTGCTTTATGGTCTCGGTCACCTTGCCGTTCTCACGCACGACGCGGGTGCCGCCAAACTGGCAAGCCGCCTGCATGCCCACGGTGAACGCAACGCGCTTGTCGGGGTTGGTGCGCAGGTACAGGTTCTTGTAGTTCATCCAGTAGCCGGTGGTGGTGAAGTGGTTAAACCGGTTGTCGTGGTTGTTGATCCAGTTCTTGTCCATTGCCTTGTAGTAGCCCACCTCGCCCTTGATTTGTAGCCATTTCTTGGTCAGAGGAATGTTCTGGAAATCAACGAATCCCGCTCTCAGCCCGGGCATAGGGCGTGAATTGCCGCTGCGGGTGAGGTCGCCGCTGCCGAGTTCGTTGCTCACGATTGCCGACTCGGGCGTGGGAGCCTGTCCCAGTGTGGCAAACACACCGCGGTACTTGCCCTCGACATAGGCGTGCTGCACCCAGGCGCGAGCCGGGTGCTGGGGATTGTTATATTGCAGTCCCAGGCCATCGACCCACGTTGCATAGTTGGCGGTTGAACTCCATCCTGCCACAAGGGTCATGCCAGCACCCCACGACAGGCGGCGGCTGGTGTCGAGATTGCGATACACTTTGCCAAAAGCCAGAGTCGAGTTGGGCTGTGTGAACATGCCTTCTTGGTTGGCCATGATGTAATGCGGAGCCATGTCGCCGCTGCCGGCGTTGATTATCGCTCCCGCCTCGTAGTGTACCGACGTTGAGTCTTGCGCCACACCAGTGAGTGCAGCGGCAGCAAGCATGGTGATTATGAGAGATTTCTTCATATCTTATAGTTTCAGTTTATATGCTAAATAACGTTTGAGGTAATACAAGCTCGTCTTGAACGAGTCGATGTGGCGGCTCTTCTTGCCCTCGGCTATCTCGTTGATCTTGATGAAGATGCCTGTCTCTTCCACCTCGCCAAACTCGTGGTTGATGGCAGTGCCGAAGACCTTCATCGTGGGCGACAGCGCCATGTAGGCGTTGACCAGCGGCGGGATGTTGATGCCATGCTTGCGAATGAAGGCGTTGAGCACCTTGTAGTCGGCCTTGAAATCATCGCCCTTGAAGAAACTGTCTCCTCCGGGGGCTACGCCGCTCAATGGCTCTATGGGAGTGACCAGGTGGTCACGGTCGGGGAAATAAATGCGCAGGAACTCCAGCAGGCGGTCGCGGCACTCGCGGTCATAACTGGGATACATCGTCATCTTGCCGAAGAAATACTCAATCTCGGGGTGGATCACGCTCAGCGCACCCAGGCCGTCCCACAAGTTGTCGAGCGCATAAAGAGCCTTGTTGCCGGCACGCGTGCTCTGGTAGTCGAGGCTCACAAACGAGCGGCCCAGCTCGATGGTGCGGGGCAGGTATTCGTCGATAAACCGTTGTGAGAACCTGAACATGTGTGACATGGCAATGCGCAAGTCGCCACCCGCGTCGCGCACCATGTCGTTGCCCATGATGAAGCGGTAGGCCCCCACGATGTCACGCTTGTCGGGGTTCCACACCAGCAGTTGCTTGCAGGGAACCTCCATCGTGTCAAACTCGTCGATGTCGCACGCCTTCCCCGTGCCACCGCCGCCGGCGCGGAACGCAATCTCGCGCAGTCGCCCCAGCTCGCGCATCGTGTGCGGCGCGCAGTGGGCATCCACCACATAGATGAGGTTGCCCGCCTTGTTGGTCTCGCGCAGCAAGCGCTCCTCGGTGAGCTCGGCCTCGATGAGGGCAGGGTTTACAGCATCAATAACGGTTTCATTCATAGTGCGGTGTTTTTTAAGTTATACACAATGTCGCGCAGGCGGGCAGCCTGGTCGAGCGGATGGGCAGTGTCGAGCGTGTCGCAGGCAATGGGCTTGCCCACGGTGATGTGCAGCGTTGCGCCGCGCTGCTTGAACATCTCGTCGGGCAGATACAGCATCTCAATGTTGAACTTGATGCCCAGGCGTTTGCGCCACTGCGCTAGGCGGTAGAAGAAGCGCGAGTTGTGCGCATCTACATGCACAGGCACGACATCCCGCTTGTCGCTCGCAGCGCGCATCACCACATGCTTGTTCCACTTGAGGTCGGCCACGGTGCCGTCAGGCATCAGACGCGAGCACAACCCTGCCGGGAACGTGAGCATCTGCTTGTCGCCGCGGTATTCGTCGTCGATGAGCTTTGCAACCTCGCGCGACTGACGGCCGAACTTATTCACGGGCAGGAACACGTCGCCCAGGGGCTTCACCATCATGAGCAAGTCATTGACCAGGAAACGTATGCGCCCGTCATAGCGCTTGCCCACGAGCGAGATGAGCGCAAGGCCGTCGAGACCGCCAAGCGGGTGGTTGGCCACAAAGACATAACGCTGGCCCGCATGCAGGTGCTCCATGCCAGTGGCATGCACCTTGATGTCCAGCTCATCGAGCACAAACTGCGCAAACTCCACGCCAGTCAGCCCATGGCTACGGCGCAGCATGTCATTAAGTTCGTCCTGATGCACAGTGCGTTCAAGCCACCTCACTACCCAGCCAGGGATGAGGCGGTAATAGCGTGCCGCACGATTGCGCAACACAGCGTCAACATCTATTTTCAGCACTTCGTCGCTCATTGTAACTTGCAAAGTTACAACTTTTTCACAAAGAATACAAATGAACGTAAC
>JAGHSP010000144.1 GCA_018065815.1 Candidatus Sodaliphilus limicaballi
ACCAGGTAACCGGGAGTACCGTGGCGCAGCACGCCCAGATAGCCGGTGAATGTGCCCTTTGCGGTAGTGGTCTCGTAGGTTGAACCGTAGAAGTTCCAGTCGCCACGGATGTTCTTCTGTGTGCGGCTGTAGTAAGAGTTGGGGTCAATCTCGGTCATGTAGCGAGCGTCCCAACCAGCATCACACATCTCGTAACTACCCTCATTGTGGTTGTAGTCGCCGCTTGCGGGCTTGTCCTGGCCGCGATAGAGATACAGGGGATAGTTGGCAGTTGAGCCGTCGGTAGCAGCGTTAGAGTGGATAGATACAAAGATATCCATGTTGTTAGCATCTACCTCGCGGCTGATCTCGGTGAGGTTGCGGTTGTACAGTTCCTCGTCGGCAGCGCCTTTTACATAGGGGAACGGGCCATTCTTCACGCGAGAATACATGATATTCTCTTTCTTAACACCCATCTTCTCGAGGGTCTCACCCATCTTGAGAATCTTCCACAGGTTAGTGTTTGACTCATAGAAACCGCAAGTGTCGGGTCTTCCGGTCTCGGGGAGGGCGGGATAAGGAATTGTAGCCATGGGACGGTCGTTGGGACCCCAAGAACCGTGACCAGGGTTCAGATAAACGCGCACTTCGTCGGCTGTCTTAGCCTGCATTGCGCCAGCTGCCATGATTGCAGCTGCGGCGAGTAATAAAATCTTCTTCATAGCTGTAATCATTACTTGTTAACGTTGATAATGTAAGCCTCACCAGCGGGAGTAGAGAAGGCAATCTTGCCAGTAGCGGGCGAAGCATAGGGATACATAGCGATCACGTCATCGCTAGTGAGAGTCTGCATAGTGCCGTCGAGAGTCACAGCGACAACCTTAGAAGAAAGGATGAACTCGCCGTTGTCCTTGTCCTGCATGCCCACGATGGTGTTGTTGTCATACCATTGGGGAGCGCGCACGAGGCCCAGAGACTTGATGTTGCTGCCATCGAGGTCGCAAACGAAAGCACCCACGCCGCAAACAAAGTACAGAGCCTTGGTTGCATCGGGAGAAACGCTTTGCCAGATGTAGCTGAACTGCTGACCGTTGGGAGAGAAGACTGAAGTCTTGCCGTCCTTGGTGATCATGAGCTGACGGTTGTTGATAGACAACACGGGAGCCTTTACTGCCTTGGCGCCATTGAGACCCTTAGCAGAGAATTTGCCATTGTTCACAACGTTAGCGGTAGTGCCTTCAACGGCAACACCCTGGAGGTCGCGAGTGGGGGCAACGAGGTTAGTTACTTCGCCAGTAGCGAGGTTCTTTGAGTTCAAAGCAACCTTGCGTAGATGGTTGGCGGTGAAAGAGTTTTCACGATAAACGACAGTCTTGCCGTCTTGTGAAATCTGCGCGTCAAATCCTGCACCGGGAGCGGTAGAGAGGACTTGAGACTGGCTTGTGGCAAGGTCAAATTTTGCAAGACCCTTGTTGGCGCTGTTAGTCACGAGAAGGTAAGAACCGTCGGGACTGATGCCTGCAACGAGGTTGTCAACATTAGCGGGAAGGTTAACCTTGGTTACCTCGCCAACGTTGAAAATCTGAGCAAAACCACAAAGAGAAGCGCTAAGAGCGAATGCTAAAAGAACTTTTCTCATAGAGTTTTAAGATTAAAATGTTAAACAAATGGTTGATTACAAAATGTTTATGTTAATTCTAATGGGTTTTCATTATAAATATGGGGTAAAGATAGTAAATATTTTTTATTTAGGCAAACGTTTTTGAAGATTTAGGTGCATGACACACAATGTGCCGTGCATGGAACCCCTGCCGCTCTGGAATTGAGTGAAAAATAACTGCGAGTCACTGGTGAGCGACTCGCAGCGTGTGGGGATTGCGGTTGCGATGCAGCCGAGCTGCGTCGTACAGAACTTTTTTACTTTGCTTGCTCGGCAAAGCGCTTTGCCTGTTCGGCGATGAGGGCCTCGTCCTCGAAGTAGTCGATGCGCATTGCGTGGCGCACTTCCTCAAGGGTCTTGGCACCCACGCGGCGTGCCTCGGCGGTGCCTCGTTTCAGGATTTCGTAAACGCCAGGAATGTCCTTCTCATATTCCTTGCGACGCTGGCGCATGGGCTCCAGGCGGTCGTTGAGCACGTTCAAGAGGAACTTCTTGCAAGTGCCGTCGCCCAGGCCGCCACGCTGGTAGTGGGCCTTGAGTTCGTCGAGGTTCTTGTAGTCGGGGAGGAACTTCTCGAAGTCGCTGTCGTTGCAGAATGCGTCAAGATAGGTGAACACGGTGTTCTGGTAAGTCACCTCGTTGCCCTCGGCATCGGTGTAGGTGCCCTGGAGGTGTCCGGGATCCTCGATGTTGAGGTGCAGGGGGTCGGTGAACATGCTGTTGACCTTCTTCTTGAGCTCCTTGGGGGTATCGCTCAAGTAGATGCAGTTGCCCAGCGACTTTGACATCTTTGCCTTGCCGTCGGTGCCGGGCAGACGCAGACATGCCGCGTTGTCGGGAAGCAGGATTGCAGGCTCAACGAGAGTCTCGCCATAGACGTGGTTGAAGCGGCGCACGATTTCGTTGGTGAGTTCAAGCATGGGCTTCTGGTCCTCGCCCACGGGCACTGTGGTTGCCTTGAACAGGGTGATGTCGGCAGCCTGTGAGATGGGGTAGCAGAAGAAACCGGTGGGAGTGCCGCCCTCAAATTTGCGCTGCTCGAGCTCGGTCTTGACGGTGGGGTTGCGTTGCAGGCGCTGCACGCTCACGAGGTTCATATAGTAGAACGCCAACTCGGTGAGTTCGGGTACTGCACTCTGCACGAAGATGTTGCACTTCTCGGGGTCGAGGCCTGCCGAGAGGTAGTCGAGAGCCACCTCGATAACGTTTTGGCGTATCTTCTCGGGATTGTCGGCATTGTCGGTAAGAGCCTGTGCGTCGGCAATCATGATGAAAATTTTGTCAAATTCGCCTGAATTTTGCAATTCAACGCGGCGGCGCAGCGAACCCACGTAGTGGCCGATGTGAAGTTTGCCAGTGGGGCGGTCGCCTGTAAGAATGATTTTTTCCATATATTTTTGTCTAAATTTTTATTCCGAACTGCAAAGGTAGTTAAATTTAACGAAAGACGAAAGACGAAAGACGAAAAACTAAAGCCAAAAAAGAATGATTATCGAAAAAAACGAGGCTGTGCATCATTGATATATTTATATGTCAAAAAATCTGCTATTTAGACAAAATTGCAATCATAATGCCAATAAAATGCCCAAAAGTTTGGATAAATGAAAGTAAATATATAATTTTGCAGTGCATTTTGATATTGCAAAACAAAGAATACTGACAAAATACTTTACAGATATGTGTGGAATAGTAGGAATATTCGGAAAAGAAGTGGGCACCAGTGAGCGCCGCAAAGAGATATTGAAGATGTCGCACAAGATACGTCACCGCGGTCCCGACTGGTCGGGCATCTACTGCGGGGCAAACGCCATCATGAGCCATGAGCGACTGTCGATCATTGACCCCCAGTCGGGAGGACAACCCCTCAAGAATGCCGCTGGCGACATCATCCTCACCGTCAATGGCGAGATTTACAACCACAAGAGCATACGCGAGGAGTTTGAGGGCAGTTATGAGTTCATGACCGGCAGCGACTGCGAGTCAATCATCCCTCTATATGAGAAATATGGGGAGGATTTCCTTGACAAACTGAGTGGCATCTATGCCTTTGCCCTCTATGATGTCAAGAAGGATTTCTTCATGATTGCTCGCGATCCCATTGGTGTGATTCCGTTGTATATGGGCACCGACAACGAGGGCAATACCTATTTTTGCTCCGAACTCAAGGGCCTTGAAGGCGTGTGTACAACGATAACACCCTTCCTCCCGGGGTATGTCTACACCAGTAATGACGATGAGCCCCGGCGGTGGTACAACCGCGACTGGACCGACTTTGCCGCTGTCAAGGACAATGTGACCGATATCGCGGCACTGCGTGCTGCGCTTGTCGATGCTGTGCGTCGCCAGCTCATGAGTGATGTGCCCTATGGAGTGCTGCTGAGCGGTGGACTCGACTCATCGGTAATCTCGGCAATCGCTGCCCGTCTTGCCCCCAACCGTGTTGAGGAAGACGGCAAGCAACCTGCATGGTGGCCCCGCCTGCACTCATTTGCCGTGGGACTGAAGGGAGCTCCCGACCTGGCTGCTGCCCGCAAGGTTGCCGACCACATAGGCACTGTTCACCACGAAATCAACTACACGGTGCAGGAGGGCATTGATGCCCTGCGCGACGTGATATACCACATCGAGACCTACGATGTGACTACAGTGCGTGCGTCCACACCCATGTATCTGCTGTCGCGTGTCATCAAGTCGATGGGAATCAAGATGGTTCTCTCGGGCGAGGGTGCCGATGAGATATTCGGCGGTTATCTTTATTTCCACAAGGCTCCGTCGGCACAGGCATTCCATGAGGAAACAGTGAGAAAACTGAGCAAACTGCACCTCTATGACTGCCTGCGCGCCAACAAGTCGCTCAGTGCTTGGGGAGTGGAAGGACGTGTCCCCTTCCTTGACACCGAGTTCCTTGATGTTGCCATGCGTCTCAACCCCGCCGACAAGATGGTCACCGCCGAGCATCCCATAGAGAAATGGGTGCTACGCAAGGCATTTGAGGACATGCTGCCCGAGAGCATTGCGTGGAGGCAAAAGGAACAGTTCAGCGACGGAGTGGGCTATAGCTGGATCGATTCGCTCAAGATGCTTGCCGAGCAACAGGTCACTGACGCGATGATGAAGCGTGCATCGCAGCGTTTCCCCATCAATACACCCATGAACAAGGAAGAATACTTCTACCGCAGCATCTTTGAGGAGTTGTTCCCGTCGCAAACGGCAGCCCAGTGCGTTCCCTCGGTACCGTCGGTGGCTTGCAGCACCGCCGAAGCCCTTGCCTGGGACGAATCGTTCAAGAACATGAACGATCCCTCTGGCCGTGCGATAAAGGGCGTGCACAACCTTGCATACAAGAGTTGACCCACCAAATAAACACGCATCACAAATAGATGAGACTGTGCCCATAAAACACTGTTATGGCACAGTCTCATTAAATTTTCCTATGTTGGCGAGTATGGTTGGGTTTCTCGCCACCACAGGGGTTGATTATTCTGCTGCGGATTACTGCTTTTCATCGATTTCGCACTGTGCCATGCGTTTCCACTTGTAGTAGCCGGCCACAGCCATGACGGTGTAGAAACCATAAAGGAGGCCAGAGAATGGTATCTGCTTGTAGATGTAGAGCACGGTGCACAGGGCATCGACCACGAGCCAGAAGAGCCATTGCTCCACGTGCTTCTGTGCCAGCGACCACAGTGCCACGATGCTCATGGCTGTGGTGAAGGCATCGTAGCCTGGCACGGTGCTGTCGGTGCACTTGAGCAGGAACACGTATATTCCCATCCACAGCACAGCGACAGCTGCCACCATACATGCCATGGTGCTGCGGCTGGCGTGGGTGACGGGGCGTTCTTTCTTGTCTTTGCTCTTGCCCCAATGCCACACGGCGAAACCATAGATGGCAGCCAGCACATAGTAGAACTCCATGCCGAAGTCGGCATACAGGCCGCGTGCCAGGTAGGTGTAGCCATGCACGATGGGCATGACGACGCTAGCCAGCCACAGCCAGATGCTTGCCTTGTACTCAAGCCACAGGTAAACGAGGCCGAGCACAAAACCGGCAAGGTCGCAAGCCTTGACAAAGTCGAAGGTAGTGAAATAATTAACTATATAGTCTATCATAGTTTATAGAATTCACTAGACCATCTAGAATTTCTAGACAGTCTAGTGAATATGTGATTTTAGAAGCGGAGGGTGAGGTGGGCGAGGACGTTGGTGCCTGCCATGGGGTAGAAGCGGGGATCGCTCACGAGCTGCATGGGGTTCTTCTTGTCGCCGTCCTTGTAGATCGCAGAGGTCATTGAGTAACCGTTGTTCTCATACTTCTCGTTGAAGATGTTGTAGATGCTCACGCCTGCTGTGATTGAACGGATGTGGGGCAGCTTGAAGGTGTAAGCCAGGTGCAGGTTGTTCACAAAGTAGGGGTCGAGCGAGTCTTCCTTGTTCTGGAAGTTGTCGAGATACTGTCGGCTCACATACTGTGATTGCAGTGAAGCCTCAAATCCCTTGAAGTTGAAGGCGATGTTGCTGTTGCCAATGAACGAGGGCGAGAATGCAATAGTAGTTTTGCCACATTCAACGGCACTCTGACTCCACAGCTCGTTCCAGTTGTCGTCGTAGTCGCTCACATATCCCACATAATTCTTAATCTTGTTTTCGCTCAGGGTTGCGTTCACGTCCCAGCGCAGCCAGTTGGTAATCTTCACGCCAGCAGTGAGCTCAACGCCCATGCGGTAGCTGTCGGGCACGTTCTCGGCCATTGCTTCGCCTATCTCGTTGAGCTTGCCGTTGAGCACGAGCTGGTCCTTGTAGCTCATGTAGTAGAAGTTAGCTCCAGCATGGAAACGCTCGTTGCTGAACTCGTAGCCTAACTCCCAGTCGTAGAGTTTCTCGGCACGGGGGTGCTCAAGGAAGAGACCGTCGGTGTAGTTGTTGCGGGTGGGCTCTTTCTGTGCCACAGCAAACGAAGCATAGGCGCGCTGGTTCTTGTTGATGCGGTAGTTGAGACCTGCCTTGGGGTTGAAGAAATTGAAGTTCTCGTTGATGTCAAGAACTTGCAGGTGCTCGGGTGAAGCTGTCCAGTCCCACTTGTCGTTGTCGCCCTTGATCTTGTAGTTGATGTGACGGAACTGTAAGTCAACGTAGGCACTCAAGCCACGCCAGATGTCGTAGTTGCCCTTGGCGTAGATGTTGAAGTCGGTCTTCTTGCCGTTGTTGCGGTAGTACTCGTGAGCGGGGTCGAGCTGTGAGGTGTAGTTCTCCACCCAGAGGACGCGGCCGTAGTGGTCGTTGCTGTAGGCGTTGAAACCACCGCCCAATGTGGCGTGCAGGCGCTCGCCGGCATATTTGAGTGAGAACACGGCGCCGCCAAAGTCGCTCTCCACGGCTTTCTTGCGCACGAGGCTGGCTTTCTTGCTGGTGCCCTCGGCTGTAACGACAGGCTGAAGCAGATATTCTTTCAATGTGCGGGCGTTCTTGTATTCCTGGTAATAGCCATAGCCGTCGGTGTAGTGGAGGGCGAAGTTGAGTTTCCACTGCGGGTTGAAGGTCTGGTCGAGGATCAACTGATAGTGGGTCTGGCGGTAGATGTCCTTCTGGTCGTCATAGAAGCCAGTGACCTTGCCGTCGTGCTTGATTTCGCCGTTGGGGTTGTAGGTGCGGTTAGTGGTGAGCTCATCGCGGCTGATGCCGTCCCAAGCATGGTAAGTGTCTTCCTTGCCGCCGAAGGTGATGAAACGCAGCGCAGTGCCAGCGTTGAAGTAACCCAGCTGTGCATAGTAAGACAGCAGTTTAGAAGACGCACGGTCGCGGTAGCCGTCGCTGCCGATGTGAGACAAGCGAGCATCCATTGCCCAGTGATCGCCCATGAGGCCAGTACCCACCTTGATGGTCTCTTTGTTGGTGTTGAACGAACCGTAGGATCCCGAAATCTCGCCGTAGGCGGTGTTAGAGAAACGCTGGGTGAGCATGTTGACGCTAGCACCGAAGGCGCCCGAGCCGTTGGTCGATGTGCCCACGCCACGCTGCACCTGGATGTCTTGGAGCGACGAAGCGAAGTCGGGAGTGTTGACCCAGTAAATTGCATGGCTCTCGGCATCGTTCATGGGGATGTCGTTAACAGTGATGTTGATGCGTGTGGCATCGGTGCCGCGCACGCGCATACTGCTGTAGCCCACGCCGGCACCGGCGTCACTGGTGGTGAGCACCGAGGGGGTGTTGGACAGCAGGAAAGGAATGTCCTTGCCGTGGTTGGCTGACTCGATCTGGGTTTTTGACAAGTTGGTGAACGCAACGGGAGTGTTGCTAGACGCACGTGTGGCAAGCACCTCGATTTCGCTGAGGGCCACAGTGTCGGTCACTGAGGTCTGTGCCACAGCAACCATGCCGACGCCGGTGAGGGCGACAGCCAGAATGTTTCTTTTCTTCATGTAAAATAAAATAAGTTTAGTTCTCTACGCCGGTATTGCCCGGATCAGATTCTATGGGTGTGATCTCAGCCGCCACAGCGTGACGGCACCCCCAAACTCATTGAATCGTGCTGCAAAGGTACTGCTTTTTCTTGAAAGACGCAAATGCACCCGGGGGATAGATGTTTCGTACATCATATAATGGGGTTCGTGCAAAGAACGCTGTGAACTCAAAACAACTTCAAAATCGTCTCGACATAATTAATAGAACCCACCATAAAAGACTTTTAGATGTTTTTTTTCAGCTGCGCAGATACGTTGCGCAGTGAAGAATTAACTTTGCATCGTGAATGAAAAAAGAACGAATTTTATGAGTGAATATGCCTGATCAAACCACGAAAAACATGCAAAACACACGTTGCCGGTAGGCCTTATTCCAAAGGGGCATGCCGGCAAATTATTTTTCAAAGGGTGTCCAGTGATTAAAGAAGTGTCTCTGAAATTTGAGTTTATATAAAACAAAAACACGGCTCAATGTTGAGTCGTGTCTTGCTGTTGTGTGGGTGCTGACGGATTCGAACCGCCGACCCTCTGCTTGTAAGGCAGATGCTCTGAACCAGCTGAGCTAAGCACCCTTGCTTTCCAAAAGCGATGCAAAGTTACTGCTTTTTTTTATATCTGCAAAACTTTTGCGAGTTTTTTTTG
>JAGHSP010000266.1 GCA_018065815.1 Candidatus Sodaliphilus limicaballi
TTTTATGTCAACAAGGAAGATTTTCACAATGCTCCTCATGCTCGTGACAGTCGCGGCATGGGCCCAGACAGGTACCTGAGTGCATGAGTGGAATGTCTCGAAGGCAAATGGCGGTGAGGGTTTCTACCACATGACCGATAACGCCGAGACAACTCAAACTACCACTCTCAAAGGTCTGGAATGGACCTACAGCGGAAACACGTCAGTAACTGCTTACACAGCTAGTGCAGGCCAGTATTTCGGCTCAGCAAAGAGCCCAGTGAAGCATGCAACTCTCACTACCAGTGGGTTGAAAGGCAGTAAGATCCTTTCGGTAGCCATAGAGGCAAAGACAAAGGATGACGCCCAGGCAGTGGCTATCGGCGTGAGCGTTAATGGCGTGAGCTATGGCGATGCCCAGAATCTCACCACCACTCGCACAGCCTATACCTATGCTCCCGCAGCCGATGCCCAGGATGGTGACATCGTCATCACCATGGACCAGACAAGCGAGACCGTGGGTATCATCTACTTCTACAAGATGACCATTACCTATGATGGCCCCGGCCCCATTAAGCCCGAGCCCAAGGATGCCGGACTGAGCTATCCCTTGCAGACCGTGGAGGTTGAGTGTGGTGACAATGCTTATGCCAACTATCTCAACAACCCCAACAAGTTGAGCCCCATCACTTACTCTTGCTCAGATCCCGAGCTTGCTGCCATCAACAGCAACGGTGACATTTTCACCACTGGCAAGAAGGTGGGCCAGGCCACAGTAACAGCATCGTTTGCTGGCAACGACGACTTCAAGGCGGGCAGTGCATCTTACACCCTCATTGTTAAGGAAAAACCGGTGATTGCTGCTCCCACCGTATCACCCGAGGGCGGTACATTCACCGAGCCTGTAACCGTTACTATCACAAGCAACGATCCATTGTGCAAGGCCATCTGGTATAGCACAACGCTCACCGATGTCGAGGACATGGGCTATGACGAGCAGACCATCATCGTGCCCGGCAACGAGGCTACCGTGACCATCGACGAGACCTGCAAGCTGCTCGCTGTTGCTGTGGGCGACAACAACGTGGGTCTGCCCGCGCTCTATGAGTTCACAATGAACATCCCCGTGAAGGCCGACTTCACTGCCGACGAGGCCGCTTCAACCTATTACTCAATGGGTTGGGACAGCGTGGAAGAGGCTTCTACATGGAAATACTACGGTATCGGTGAAAAGACATGGACGCTCACCGACCAGCCCATGTTCAGCACCACACCCACATTTGCAGCCATCGACCCCGCCAGCAAGTATTCACTTGCAATCTACTATGACAACAATCAGCGCGAGCGTGCCGTTTCGCCCGAGATCGAGGTGCAGGACAACAGCAAGGCAGAATTCTATATGTGCTTCGGCGGCGTGTGGTTGGTATATGCTAACCTCACTTTCAAGGTAAACGATCTCACCGCAGGCACTTCAACCACACTGCTCGACGCATTCAAGTGGGCACAGGACAACGAGTTCACTGGCCCCAGCTGGGAGAAGTTCAGCTTTGACCTCGCAAAGTTTGCCGGCCACAAGTGTACCTTCGAGTTTATCTACGAAGGCAGCTATGGCGATGACCTGGCAATCGATGGCTTCAAACTCATGAAAGAAGATCCCAGCGGCAGCGCCAAGATCAACATCTTTGCAGGCGGTCAGGTTCACTTCAAGGATCTCTCATGGGGTCATCCCACAGCATGGCAATGGACAGCCGAAAAGGCTGGACAGAGCTCAAACGTAGCTGTTAAGGAAGTGCTCACCAGCACCGAGCAGAACCCCGTCATGACATTCAACGAGCCTGGCAAGTACACCGTTAAGCTCGTTGCAAGCAAGGGCGAGGAGACTAGCGAGGCTGTTAAGGAAGAATATGTAGTGGTAGCAGTTGAGGCACCCAAGGCACACATCGGTATGCCCGAGGGCGCTTACAATTCACCCTATGCTTATGCATTCGTTCCCGTAAACGTGCCCATGACATTCAAGGATGCCTCAACAGGCGTTCCCACCGAGTGGAAGTGGAAATTTGAGGGAACCGACGTTGCTGCTAGCACCGAGCAGAACCCCACAGTGACTTACACTGCCGAGGGTAAATATGGCATGGAACTCGTTGTGTCGAACGATGCAGGTACCGACCGTGACTTCCTCGTGGAAGCTATCCAGGCAGGCGGCACCCAGGAAGTGTGGAACATCACCCCCGACGAGATTGGCAGCATTGGCGGCATCTCATTGGGCTGGTATGGCGACTATGCTGGCACCAACTGGATTGGTATTGAGTCATTTGCAGAGCACTTTGATGCTCCCATGACCGATGCAACCGTAGAGGGCGTTTCAATTTACTTTGACAACGCTACTGCCGACGATCCCGATGCACTCATCACAGTTTCGCTGTGCACC
>JAGHSP010000415.1 GCA_018065815.1 Candidatus Sodaliphilus limicaballi
ACATGCGAAAGTTGAATTATTTTATTCAAAGACCACAGATTAACCAGATAACATATTTTTCTCTCTGTGACCTCTGTGCCTCAGTGGGAGATAGAAAAAAACACAGCTTCGCTGAAAAATAGATTTTTATTTTCAGCTTATTTTCAGTGTATTTCAAGCGCAGCGCCACCACCTAAATACAACCTAAGAGAAAAGGCGCTTCGCTTGAAATCAACTAAAAATAAACAAAAAATTTATTCTTTGCCAACATCTTCATGTTACACAAATGTGCTGGCAAACATATTCCTAGTGATGTTGTTTTTTTCTGTTCCCCATCATTTTAGGCATACAATCCTAATCCAATACTCTGTGGGAGATTGTGTGAAGAGGGGGTGTGGTTACTTGTTGCGGGGGTGGTGGGTGAGGATTTCCTGGCGCAGGCGGGTGCGGTCTATGTGCATGTAGATCTCGGTGGTGGAGATGCTCTCGTGGCCTAGCATCTGCTGGATGGCACGCAGGTTGGCGCCGCCCTCGAGCAGGTGGGTGGCAAAGGAATGGCGCAGGGTGTGCGGGCTCACGGTCTTGCGCACTCCGGCGAGCTCGCACAGCTGCTTGATGATGAGGAACACCATCTGGCGCGAGAGCTGCGCGCCGCGGCGGTTGAGGAACAACACGTCGTGGCAGCCAGCCTTGACCACCATGTGGCTGCGCACGTTTTCGACATACTGGGCTATGCACTGCAGCGCCACGGGCGATATGGGTACTAGACGCTGCTTGCTGCCCTTGCCCTCGACCACGACATACTCGTCGCCCTCATAGACGCACGACATGCGCAGGCCGGTGAGTTCGCTCACCCGCAGCCCGCAGCCATACATGGTCTCGATGATGGCGCGGTTGCGCACTCCCTCGGGGGTGCTCATGTCGATGCACGCCACCATGGCGTCGATCTCGTCGAGCGTGAGCACGTCGGGCAGGTGCCGCCCGGTCTTGGGGGTCTCGAGCAGCCGGGTGGGGTTGTGGTCGATATACCCTTCGAGGCGGAGAAACTTGTAGAAGCTCTTGATGCCGGAGATGATGCGTGCCTGCGACCGTGCCAGTATGCCCATGTCTTTGAGCGTGCACACCATCTGCTCGATGTCGGCATCGGTGGCGGTATCCACTGCTTTGCCTGCGCTGCCCAGGTAGCCCACCAGGTGCTCCACGTCGTGAAGGTAGCCCTCGGCGGTGTTGGCCGACAGGCCTTTCTCCACTTTGAGGTAAACCTCAAAGCGGCGCTTCACACCGGTTATGTCGCTGATAGGTATCATTTTACTGAAAATTTTTCAACTCCCACGGAGATTTTTTACTGAAAGAAATTATCCGAAATTAGAAGAAATTTTATATCTCCCACAGAGTTCACTGAGATTTTTCTACTGAAAGAAATTAAAATAATTAGAATCTTATGTCTTTAAAAAATCTCTGTGCCCTCTGTGTCTCTGTGGGAGACTGGGAGATCGTGGGAGACTGGGTTAGCGGGCGAAGTGGATGGTCTCGGGTTTGGCCTGGGCGAAGTTGTCGGTGATAGTGACGGTGCCGCGGGCCAGGTCGATGCTGAATGTGGTGGCGCTTATCCAGTTAACGTATTCTATCCTAGCGGCGAACACTTGCTTGCTGGTCCACGCATAGCAGCCGGCAGCCTCGAAGTTTCGCTTGAGTCCCTTGAAGCGGTCCATTGCCTCGATGGAGTAAGGCGGCACGTCGTTGAGCGAGCTGTAGAGATACTTGCCATATCCCAGGGCGATGGTCTCCCGGCGGCCGTCGGAGTAGGCGAGAGTCATGCTGCAGTCGGGGCCGACGGCAATAGTCGAGATGCCGTGCTTGTTGGCGTCGAGGTTTAGCTGGGCAGGCATTGCGGCGCCTGTCTTCTTGCCTTTGAGCACGGGCAGTGCGGCTGCATTGCACGATTTCTCGAGGCGCTGCTGGGCAATGGTGGCGTTGCCGGCCACGTTGTCCACGCCGGGCATGAGGTGTTTCCATATGCAAGCGAGCTCGCCGTGGCCGTCGTTGCTGTAGCCGGTGATCACGACCACCATGTCGGCCTCGGGTATGCACACGATGTACTGCCCGAAGGCTCCGTCGGCGCGGAATGCCTTGTCGTTCTTGCATCGCCACACCTGGTAGCCATAGCCTCGGTTGCCCTCGGTGGGGGCGTCGCAGGGCTTCACCCAGTCGTAGTTGATGTGGGCGGTCACGGCCTCGTCAATCCAGTGTGCCGGCACGAGTTGCTTGCCGTTCCACTTGCCGCGGTCGAGCATCAGGATGCCGGCCTTGGCGAGCGACTCGGCCTGCAGTCGCAGTCCCCAGCCGCCGGTGTTGATGCCGTCGGGGCTTTGCTCCCAGTCCACCTCGGTGATGTGCATGTCGTTGAATATGTGCTTCTTGAGGTAGTCGAGCATGGTCATGCCGGTGACGCGCTGCACGATGGCGGCAAGCATGAACGAGCACATCGAGTCATACTGGAAACGGGTGCCGGGCTCGTCGGTCACGGGCTTGGCGAGCCACTCGGTGATCCAGTCGGGGTTGTTGTTGCGCATTATCCAGTCGGGCTTGATGCCGGCGCCCATGATGAGCAGGTCGCGCACGGTCATCTGGGCCAGACGGGGCGAAATGCTGTCGGGCAGTTTTTCGGGGAAGAACGCTGCCACGCGGTCGGTGAGGCGCAGGCGGTTCTCCTCGACGGCAAGTCCCACGGCAAGCGAGGTGAAGGTCTTGCTGCACGAGTAGAGCGTGTGGGCGTCCTCGGCGCGGTAGGGCGCGGGGTGGGCCTCGGCGATGACCTTGCCGTGGCGCACCACCATCACGTGGTGTATGTCGGTCTGCTTCACCACCTGCAAGGAGTCGATGAAACGGTTCACTGCCGC
>JAGHSP010000216.1 GCA_018065815.1 Candidatus Sodaliphilus limicaballi
ACATGCGAAAGTTGAATTATTTTATTCAAAGACCACAGATTAACCAGATAACATATTTTTCTCTCTGTGACCTCTGTGCCTCAGTGGGAGATAGAAAAAAAACGCTTCGCCGAAAAAACAGATTTTTATATTTTCAGCTTATTTTCAGTGTATTTCAAGCGCAGCGCCACCACATAAATACAACCTAAGAGAAAAGGCGCTTCGCTTGAAATCAACTAAAAATTAAAAAAAATATTCTTTGTCAACATCCTCATGTTACACAAAAGTGCTAGCAACAATATTCCTAGTGATGTTGTTTTTTGTTTTTTCCCCATTATTTTAGGCATACCCCCCTCTCTGTGTCTCCGCGGGAGAGCTAAAAAACAGGCGGTGACATTGCTGCCACCGCCTGTTGTAGGGAAGTTATCTGATTTTAATCAGTGAGATTATTGCTTGCCCAGCATGAGGTTGAACACTGCGTTAGTGTCGCTCACGTCAACTGAACCGTCGCCTGTTACGTCAGCATTGGGATATTTGCTAGCGTCAGATACGCCCAGAGTGATGTTGATAACGATGTTAGCGTCGGTGATATCAACCACGCCGTCGCCGTTCACGTCACCCTTGAGGCCACCCTTGCTGCCGTGGTCGAAGTAGATGTCGAGAACGTTTGCACCAATGTCGGTTCCGGGAGTGTTGTAAACCATGAAGAGCTCGTGCTTGCCAGTAACGGGAACGAGGAACTCGCCAGCTACGTGCTTGTAAACGTCCCAGCTGCCAGTACCCTGCAGACGGCATACAGCAACAGGCTCGTGGCCCTCGAGGATGCCTGCGAGGTTGTTCTCCCAGTCTTCCTGAGTGTAAATGAAGTCGGGATCGAGGTCGAGGTAGAATGAGAAGTTTGACTCTTCAATCTTGCCTACCCATGCACGGTCGCAAGAGTGGTAAACTACTATGCGCTTGTAGGGATCTTCGCCGAAGTCAACGCCTTCGCCGTCACCGTAGAAGTCGATAACTGTACCATTGCCGGTGTAACCGATGTTACCGCGGTTCTCATAGCGGCCACGGCACTTAACCTCGTAACCCCAAGGATTACCCTGGCCTTCGGGCTGACCCAGATATGTGTAGTGGAATGCGTCGGGCTCGGGAAGCTCGTCAACGAGAACGATACCGCAGTCGGGGTGTTCGATCCACAGCTGCTCCTCTACGAACTCAAGTGCCTGGAGGTTAGAAGAACCACCCACCCACTTAACGAGCACCTTGTGCTGGCCATTAACGGCCTTGAGGTTCTTTGCGAAGGGGTTCATACCGTTGTTGTCCAAGTTGAGACCTGACCAGAAACGTGCGATCTGGTTCTCGGGCTTAACCTCGTCGATGTAAACCTCCAGCCAGTCGTAGATGTTCTCGCGCCAGTGTGTGAAGTAAGCAACGAGCTGTTTGTACTTGTAAGTACCGAAATCTACTGTGCCGTAGTCTGCGATGAAGCCTTCGTGTGTCCAACCCCATGCACCGTGAGCGTTAGCAGAGGTGTCGATGCGAGTGTCGGGGAAGTCGGTGCCTTCGCCTGTGGGAACAGCAGGAACTGACTCGATTGAGAGAATGCGGAGAGAAATCTGGTCGTAACCGGGTTTCTGGTTGGGCTCGCGAAGTGCGATGCCTGCCTTCCACTCGTCTTCTTCTGCGCTCCAGAAATCTTCTGCCTTGAACTCTGTGTCATAGAAGTTGACGTAACGGATGTTACCTGCGCCACCTACGAATGTCAGATATACTTTCTGACGGCCGGTGGGCTTGGTGTAAGTGATGCCTTCCATCGCGGGACCACCACCTGAAAGCAGTGAGTCTGCGGGGCAGTTGTAAGACATGTTTGATGCATAGTTGAGATAGCGGTCATAGCTGCCAGTCTCGTCGATTGCCATCTGGGTGAAGGGGAGTGAAGACTCGTAGTCGGCACCTGCGTGAAGGATTGCCCAACCGTCAACATACCAACCGTTAGCCAGCGTGATGCTGGTTGCCAGATAGCGGTCACCATTTACGCCAAAGTCAACCTCACCGAGGTAAACAACAGTGTTAGCACTGGTGAAACCAATGTTTGAACTGGTGGGATTGAATTGACCATCCTGAAGAATCTCTACCTTGCCATCAACACAAGGGATAGAGACAAAGCCTGCACTTGCCGAGATAGCGAGTGCTAAACTTGCGATGATAGTAGAAAATTTTTTCATAAAATTAGTTTTTTAATATATGGTTAAAC
>JAGHSP010000203.1 GCA_018065815.1 Candidatus Sodaliphilus limicaballi
CCTGTGCGAGCACCTCATCAAAGTATCGTTGAAGAAATATAACAGATAAAACTAGATAAAAGGGACGGTTCTTTTTATCTAGTTTTTCAGTAAAGACCCCCTTTTATATTAGATGATTAGATAAAAGTAGATAAAAGGGACGGTTCTTTTTATCTAGTTTTTCAGTAAAGACCGTCCTTTATCTAGAAAATATTTTAACTCAATTTTTGCACGTTAATGTGATTGTTGCTAATTTGTTGTCCAGAAGGACAATATCTGAATAACCCCCACCGCCGAACGTAGTGGCGGTGGGGGCAAGAAATGCAACAAGCACCGCGTCCAGTAGGACGCTAATAGGAGAATATGGTTGAGACTCAAAATGTTTCAACATGTGAAACTTAAACAATTAAAAAAATAATGAAGAATCTGTCGTTAGCCAATATTGCCGCTGCTTGTGGCGGTCGTTATGTAGGAACTGCCCAGGCTGCTAGCCAGGAAGTTACAGGTATCGAGACCGATAGCCGCAAGGTGCCTGAGGGTGGCATGTTTGTCGCCATCAAGGGCGAGCGTGTGGATGGCCACAAGTTTATCGAGCAAGTGATGCAGGGCGGTGCCGCCACTGTGCTGACCGAGATAGACCTGGGCGAGAAACCTTATCCCTACATTCTGGTAGAATCTACGTTGCAAGCAGTTAAAGATATTGCCGAGTTTTACCTTAAAGGGCTTAATATCCCCGTGGTGGGCATTGCTGGCAGCGTAGGCAAGACAAGCACCAAGGAGATGACCCACAGCGTGTTGAGTCAGGGGTTCAATGCTCTCAAAACGCAGGGCAACTTCAACAACGAACTTGGACTGCCCATCACTATCTTCCGCTTGCGCGACGAGCAGCTGGCTGTGCTGGAGATGGGCATCAGCGACTTCGGCGAGATGCACCGTCTTGCCAAGGTGGCGCGACCTCACACAGTGATAATGACCAATATAGGCTGTTGCCACTTGGAGAATCTCATCGACCGCGACGGCATTCTCAGAGCAAAGAGCGAGATATTTGACTTTCTGGAGCCGGGGGCTCACATCATCCTCAACGGCGATGATGACAAGCTGGCTACGGTGACCGAGGTGCGTGGCATCAAGCCTGTTACCTTCGGACTCGATGCCAAGAATGACTTCTGGGCAAGCGACCTCAGGAGCCTGGGTCTCAAGGGCACAGCGTGTCGCATCCACACACCAGTAGGCGACTTCGACGCCACTGTGGGCATGCCCGGCAAGCACATGGTCTATAATGCACTGGCAGGTGCTGCTGCTGGTGTGGCCTATGGCCTGACGTTGGAGCAAATCAAGGCGGGCATCGAGAGCAACGGCTCACTGGCTGGACGATTTAATATTATTGATACAGAGCGATATACCATTATAGATGACTGCTACAATGCTAACCCGGTGTCGATGAAGGCGTCGCTTGAGGTGCTGCAAGACGGGGCTAACCGTCGTGTAGCTATTCTGGGCGACATGGGTGAACTGGGAACCGACGAGCGTGCCCTGCATGCAGGCGTCGGAACCTACGCAGCGGGACTTGACCTGGATGCGATTTATTGTGCCGGTCCGCTGTGCGAGGCACTAGTTCAGGCAGCAGTCGATGGCGGCTTCAAAGGCGAAGTCAAGCACTACGCCACCCGCGACGACCTCATGGCAGCATTGCCCACATTACTCCAGCAAGGCGACACCATCCTAGTGAAAGCCAGCCATTTCATGCAATTCCCAGCAATAGTAGAAATGCTGAAAGGGTAGCTGTCGCAAAAATGTAAGAAATTCAAGGCCTCCGGCCTTAAATTACCCACTCTCCGTGAAAACCGCTGTGGTTACATATATAGCACAAATACCGTTCCTGTTTTCCCTTCTCCTTCATAATCAGCAGCAAGAGGGAATTGCCCGCATAGCAAACTGGCTGCTTCCTCGTCAATTTTGTCATTGAGCTCGACCCGGAAACCTCTTGCTGTTTGGCGAAGATCCCACACAGAATATCCATTGGCGTTCACAACGGTCATGATTGCATCTTTCATCTGCCACACATCGTGTGGTTTCATGACAGAACCTGTTGAATTGCAATAGTCTAGATTGCTGCTATTGTCCAAGTCACAAAGGCAATCCCATTTATCCAGTTCTTCACACATGATCTCCATGCCTTCGGTAGCATTAGTGCGGATATGGGTGTATCCATGTTCGTCGCACGAAGGAATATCGGCGGGATCCACAACGATCTTTAAGGCATTTCTTGGAACGTAGTCAAGTAACATCGCTGCAGGATATACGACCAACGATGTTCCGACCACTATAAATGCATCTGCTTGCTTAACCAGTTGTGCTGCCTTTACTATATTTGTAACGTTCTCACCAAACATCACGATGTTGGGACGTAGTTGCGATCCGTCACCAGCAAAGTCCCCAACTTTCAGGGGAACAGTCAGTGGATACTCTTCGACGTAAGCTTCGTTGTATCTATCTGCTGACGCACAGACTTTTGTAAGTTCGCCATGCAAGTGCAAGACATGTGTGCTGCCAGCTTTCTCGTGCAGGTTATCCACATTCTGTGTGATGACGCTGACATTGAAAAAACTCTCCAGTTCGGCAATGAGTTGATGTGCTCGGTTAGGATTGGCTTCTGCCAGTTTCTCACGCCGCATATTGTAGAAATCAAGACAACGTTGAGTATCGTTATAAAGGCAATCAAGGCTTGCATAGTACTCAAACTCAAGTTTTGTCCAGAGTCCGTCCTCGCCTCTAAAAGTGCCTAGTCCACTCTCGGCGCTTATACCAGCACCGGTAAGGAATACAATGTGTTTCTTCATGCCTGTTTATCGCTTAATGTCGTTATTATCAACATCTTGGTCTGCTACAACATTTTCATTTCCCATCAGACGCTGTGTCCATGATTCGAGGGTAGTGTGCACCACCATGCGAGGCTTTTCTTTAAATATTGTCAGGCATTTGTCGGTGTGAAGAAACTTGCGCTTGTTGTTCCCCTCGGCCATGACATAATCAAACACGAGTTGACGGGTCTCGATATAGTCATCCTCTGTGCAGCGAAATACGTAGGTAGAGCGTGCATCGCAATTATTCTCCCATATAATATTGGGCTGTCCGTCTATCATGAGAGTATATAAAGCACCGTCTTCACGAGTGCCTCCAATGTATTCTGCTATGGGCACAAGCGGGTATTTGTCGGCAGCATGGTTCTCTAGCAGGAAATTGATATACGGAGATTTGTCACGCGGAATGAATTCTTGAAGGTCTATTTTAGAAAGGCCATCAATTCTTTTGAGAATCTCAGTTGACTCATATCCGTTTTTGATGAGGTGTACCAGGTCTTTTTTGATACTAAGCGTAATAACTGCATCTTGTAATTCTTTGGCATTAACAAGCGAAGCATCACCATTAGAATCGTAGTGAACAATTAGACGAGGGACTAATTTGGGCAAAACGGCACGGAAAGAATACATCTCGGTGTCTATGCTCTCGTCATAAATGCTTGTCACGTACCCATGCTTATTTGTGAAATTTATTTTACCCCTATAGATATACACATCGTTCCAATCGACTTCTATTGTCTCGTCAAGAATGGGTGTTACTTTTTCTGTAATTATGTTCTCTTTGTGTTCGTTATCGTCTTCGCGTCTTTCACATGGAGACTTATCAATGCTTTTATTTTTGTCTTGATGTTTCTTGGCAAATTCGGCTGTGTGATGATCATAGAGTGGAATCTCTTGGGAATAATCAATAGCCATGAGATTACTTCTAAACTCCTTTTGTGACTTTGTGAGTACATTGCTGAAGTCCAAAGCATGAATCATCCCATCGTCAACAAGCTCCGCTGTGGCCTGGGGATGCGTCTGTATGGAGTCTGCCACAAACTGCCATCCATATTTTTCGTCCTTCCTCCACGACCCTATGGCCGTGATTGAGATATCCGTTTCTACTTCGTCAACATTGCCAATAACACGACACTTCTTTTCGTCCTCTCTGATTACAGAGAGAATAGTCTTTCCGCTTTTGGTGTCGTGAAAGACTACTTTCTGGACAATGCCGATAATCGTTTTCTTGCTATTTTGAGTTTTATGTTCCTCCATGACGCTATGCTTTTTAGGTGGGTTCTATTTATTATGTCGAGGCGATTTTTAGAGATGTTTTGAGTAGATTTTTGACAACGACGGAGTCGTTACACTGCATCGTAACCGATGGTCGAGACCGTCGGAGATACCAAAACAGGCTCAAAAGCGACCGAAATAATAATTTATCTTTTCTCATAATTAATAGAACTCACCTTTTAGTAGTCAGTCAGTGTCCAACTTCCTTCGTAATACTTCGTTTTTACGATGTTATGTAATTCTTTGCGAACCTCTTTATATAATTTTATATTATAATAGGGGTTCAACCGATAATAACTATCGGGGTAATATTTCTCAAGGAAGAAACCAATAAGGGATTCCCCTTCTTTCCATATTGCTTTCAATATATCCCTTAATTCATCTCCTGCTTCGCAGCAGAGGTGATACACATTGTAATCGACTTGCTGAATCACTCTATCTACCAAGTCCGAGATAATGTCCCTGTCAATCGAAACATCGTTGTCTGTCAGTTGGCTATCCTCTACCTCTGTTTCCTGTTCTGTTTTTTCTTCCCACTCAAAATCTTCATAGCCGACGGCCTTTGACAATCTTTGGATATGTGCAGAATTATCTACCCCTTGGTAGAACGCTGATACCACAGGATCGGTAAAGAAGGAATCGGGGAACAGTTTCTTCTTCAGCACTAAACCTTCCAGGGAGCGGCAACGGCTAAGTGCTACGTAAGTCTGGCCGGCTGCAAACGCACGAGGAATGTCTATGATGGCATGCTCAAATGACAAGCCTTGACTCTTGTGTATGGTTATTGCCCATGCAGGTTTTAATGGGAACTGTGTGAAAGTTCCGCACGTTTTTTCTCGAATGCGATTCTTCTCCTTGTCATATTCATAGCAAATATTGTCCCAAGATGTGCGTTCTACATCTATTACGGCATCCCCAACCTTTACAGAAATCGTGTCATCCTTCATTCCTTCGATTTCTCCCAACGTGCCATTGGAGTATCTATTACCCTTGTCGTTCTTTACAAACATCACTTGTGCTCCTGTTTTAAGCACAAGGTCCCTGTAAGTGGGGTATAACTCGGTTGGGAATTCTCCTGTTATCTCGGCCTGATATGTTCGGCCATCACCTGCGGTGCTTTCAAGTCTCGTGCTGTTGATGTCGTCTGCCTGTTTCTTCTGTGCTACCAGTGTAATATAATCCACGCCTTCTGGTATTCTGAACTCGGGCATATATTGAGCATTCAGTTTATTGCAATCACTCCACGAAACATTTCCCTCACGAGCCTTGTTCAGTATGCCTACAAACTCTGGATTTTTTTGACGATAGACTTTGTTTAGGCAAACAGTCTCAAACCCAACTTCCTTAATGGCGTTGCTATTAAAGAAGAAATAGTTTGTAGCATAAAAGTCTTTCAGTATTGCCTCGTCTGCTTTTGTTACTACTGGTGGCAACTGATACAGATCGCCTATCAATAGTAGCTGGACACCCCCAAAGGGCTTTTGCGAATTGCGTATCAGTCTTATCTTCTCGCTGATATGATCCATCACATCGGCTCTCACCATCGAAACCTCGTCGATGATGAGCATATCAAGATTCTTGACCAGTTCCTCTTCTTTGTCGTTCAATACTGAGTCATTGCTGGGGCTAAACTTACCCAGCGGGCTAGGTGCCAGTCCGAACTTGCAGAACGAATGAATGGTCATAGCGTTAGCATTAATGGCCGCTATTCCCGTTGGGGCAAGTACCACTACCTTCTTCTTTGTGTGTGCAACGAAGTCTCTGAGGAATACGGTCTTGCCTGTTCCCGCCTTTCCCGTTAGAAATAAGTTGTGATTAGTCTTCTCTGCTATAAACCGAGCAAGATCAGCAGCAGGATTAGTGTCTTGTTTTGTTGCCATATGGAAGTTAGAAGTTTTATGGTGAACCTTGACTAATTCGGGAGACTAGCGCCTGCATCTAACTTGTCATCATGCATCCTCTTCGGGTATCTGGAAAAGGGTGAAGTTCACCTTGCCGTAGTTGCGGTGTTGCACGAAGTGGGGCAGGGCGGAGAAGTCGTTGGCTTTGCTGTGCTCCACGATGATGAGTGTGCCGGGTTTTAGCATTTTGCTCTCGAGTATCATGCGGGGCAGGTCGGGCAGCTGGGGCAGGTCGTAGGGAGGATCGGCAAAGATGACGTCAAACTTCTGCTGGCAGGAGCCTATGAAGCGGAACACGTCGCCCTTGATGATGGTGTGGTTGTCGCATCCCAGCTGGCTGCTCACCTTCTTGATGAAATTAAACTGTGTGCTGGCTTTCTCTACGCTGGTTACCGAAGCGCACTCACGCGAAAGGAACTCGAAACTGATGGCACCGGTGCCTGCAAAGAGGTCGAGCGCTGTGAGCCCCTCAAGGTCGATGAGGTTGCCCAGCACGTTGAAGATATTCTCACGCGCCATGTCGGTGGTGGGGCGCGCGGTGATGTTGGTGGGCACGTCGAAGCGACGACGGCCGTATTTTCCGCTTATGATTCGCATAGTGCAAGAAGTATTAAGTCAAACGGTGCTTTCATTGCGTTCTGGCCAATGCGCAGAGCCGCTGCCGGATAGATGGCAGGCATGACGTAGCCTATGTATTGCCGCAGGATGGGAGCAATGGCGTCACGCTCGCTCTTGTCGCCGGTGAGCTGCACCTCGTCAATGAGGCGGTCAAGGCCGAGGCTGTCCCAAGCATGCAGCGCAAAGAATGCCGCATCTTGTGCCGAGCGGTAGTTGTAGCTGTTGGTAAGCACGATTTGGCCTTTGCGATAAACCACCATGTCCATGTGTCCGTCGCTCAGGTTGAGGAACATACGCGAAATCTCGGTCCCTTCGTTGAGGCGTTTGTAGTGCTCGCACAACGGGTGCAGGCGGTGAAACACCGGCGGGGTGCTGAATGTGCGCTGCAGGAATCCCAGCACACCGTTAGGGATCTCAAATGCAATGTTCACGTCGCAACGCTTCAGGTAGCTCATCGCCATGTCGCCCTCTTGGTCGGGATACATGGTGTCGAACACTTCTTGCGCGTCATAATCGTCGTAGGCTGCGGGAAACAGGGCAAAGTGCTGCGTGTTGATCACGATGCGCACCAGGCGGTAATCGTCGAGCAGCAGCGGATTGTCATAGACTGCATTTTCCAGTGCCTTGAGATAGCTGCCAGCCGACGTGTCGAGTTCTACGTTGCCCATTATGAGCGAGTTCTCGATTGCATCGGTAAACAAGATGTAGTCAATCGCTTTGTCCTTGAGCGACAGCTGCAACGTCCACAACTCTGGCTGCTGTATGTTGATATTGGTGGTTGTACTCATGTCTAGTTGATTTTCAACTAGCAAAGATACTACTTTTTTACGAAAGACGAAAGACGAAGGACGAAAAACGAATGACTAATGACGAAAAACGCTACACCATGAAATATAGGAGTCTATTTTGCTGCCACGAGTAAAGTAAGGATAAGTTTCTTCATAATTGTAATATGTTTTTTTGCGATTTCACTCATTAGATGCGTTGAGATAGATGAAAAGTTGCACAAAGGTAAATATTTTTTGCGTTTTTAGTAAATTATCACTAACTTTGTGCTTTATCACAAATTGAATACTAACCTCAAGTACTATACGATATGAAGAAACTAATACTGACTTTGGTAGCACTTGTGTTGGCTATGAACTTGTCGGCACAGGAAACGCTCAAGCGTGAGATGCGCACTGTGTGGATCGCTACGGTGTCTAACATCGACTGGCCCCAGACCCGAGGCACAGGTACTTCAACCATTAATAAACAGAAGAAACAGCTCACCGACATGCTTGATGGTTTTGCGGCTACCAACATGAACGGTGTGTGCCTGCAAGTGCGCCCCATGGCCGACGCATTGTACAAGTCTAGTTACGAACCTTGGTCAAGCTACATCACCGGCACACGTGGCCAGGATCCCGGCTGGGACCCCTTGGCATTTGCCGTCGAAGAGTGCCACAAGCGCGGCATCGAGTGCCACGCGTGGGTGAACCCTTACCGTTTCTCTAACAGCGGCGGACGCGACTGCAACACTTCGCAGGACCAGGCTCTCAAGAACAGCAACATCCTCATGGCTGTGGGCGACCGCGTGGTGTTCAACCCCGGCCTCAAGGCTTCGCGTGAGCGCCTGCTCAACGTGTGCCGAGAGATGATCGAGAACTACGACATCGATGGCATCATCTTTGACGACTACTTCTATCCCAGCGGCGGTACACCCGAAGATTCTTCGGCTCCCGACTACGACCTGTGGCGCAACAGCGGCACATCGATGACCATAGGCGACTGGCGTCGTGCCAATGTCAACCTCATGGTCAAGGAAATGTATGAGATGGTTCAGGAAACCAAACCCTATGTGAAGTTTGCCATCGGTCCCGCCGGCGCGTCTTGCTCTGACGCCAGTGTGGCCAAGCGCCACGGCATCGACCCCTTGTCTAAATATTGCCGTGCTAGCGACTGGCAGTATAACCAGATTTATAGCGACTGCGTGCAGTGGCTCGAGGACGGCACTATCGACTACATCTCGCCGCAGCTCTACTGGAAGACCACCCACACCACCAACCCCTTCGGCCCCATGACCCACTGGTGGAGCTACTGCGCCGAGCACTTCGGCCGTCACCACTATGCTTCTACCAACATCTACTTCATGGAGAGCACTAACAGCCAGAGCGACTGGGACGAAATCAATGCCCAAATCCTTCTCACACGCCAGTATGCCAAGCCAGGAACCTCGGGGGTTAACTTCTACTCGGCAAAGTATATCAACGGTCCCAAGTGTACCGGCCTGGGCGCATTCCTTGCCAAGAACACCTTCACCCGCAAGGCTCTCATTCCCTGCTTGGACTGGAAAAACAAGGAGACTCTTCCCGCTCCTGCCAATGTGAAGCTCAACGCCAACACTCTCACCTGGACAGGCGTGAACAAGCACCTTGTGCGATATGCCGTTTATGCTATTCCTAACACCGTTGCTGTTGAGAACATAAAGAGTAACCTGTATGGAGGCATCAAGGGCGACTATCTGCTAGGTGTCACCTACGAACCCTCGTTTACCCTCGACAACCAGTACCTCAATGGATACTGGTATGCCGTGACCACAGTCGATGGCTGGGGCAACGAGTTTGAACCCTCCTATGTCAACGCTCCCGGCGGCCCTAGCGAGGCTACCCAGCTCATCGCCCCTGTGCAAGGCGCGTCAGCGGCTTGGAACCAGACTTTCCAGTGGGCTGCTATCAACAAGGCGCAGTACCGCTTGCAGATTGCTGCCGACAAGGACTTCAACAGTGTCATCATCGACAAACCCAACCTCACCTCAAATAGCATTGCCGTTGACCTGACTTCGCTCGAAAGCCTAAAAACCTTCTACTGGCGCGTGATCGTGTCGCAGACAGGTTGCTTCGACACTCCCTCGGCAGCAGAGACATTTGCCACTCCCAAGCATCCCGATGCACCCGTTGTGACTCTTGTGAGTCCTGCCAGTGGTGCCAAGCTTGGTGACGATTTCAAGTTCGTCTTCACGCCCTCGGGCACAGCCAGCTACACCTTGCAGGTAGCCAGGGACGCTGCCTTCGGTGATATCGTCTATTCGTCTGCCGATGCAAAGCCAAGCGGTAGCAACATGACCGTGGACATGGCAGTTTCGCTCATCGGCAAGGGCAAATTCTACTGGCGCGTCAAAAGCAGCGCGGCAGGTTGCGACGATGCCGTGAGCGCGTCTCGCCTGTTTGAAGTGACATCAATTCCCGTTGGTGAGTATGAGCCTGGCTATGTGATTAAGAAAGATATCGACTCTTACAATAAAGTGGGCAACTTTGAACTCACCAACAACTGGGTGCGTTCAATCAAGGGCGAATATGCCAACATCACATTCGACTCTAACGGCCTCATGAACCGTGGCTTCACCGTTAAGGATAATCGCATCTACGTGGTGGGTCGCTCCGAGAGTTCAAGCAACGCCCAAGTCTATATCGACCATTACAGCGCCGACACCGGCGAGCGCATCAAGCGTGTGGCTGTGACGGGCAGCGTGCAGGGACTCTACTATCCCGGCAACGACATCTTCCAGGACGCTGCCGGCAACCTGTGCGTGAGCAACCTGGTGCTCGATGTTAAGTCTTATGCCGTTAATGTCCATCAAGTTGATCCCGAGACTGGTGTAGCAACCTTGCGCGCTAGCGTGATGACCTCATTGCCCGCTACCAAGCGCATCGACCACTGCAACGTCTATGGCGACGTTTCTTCTAGTCAGTTCTATGTGTTTGCAGTGATGTCAAGCGGCACACAGGTAGTGCGCTGGACCATCACAGACGGCAACGTGAGCGCTACCGACATGATGACCGCCAAGGGTTACAGCCCCTCGGGTGCAAGCAGCTTCGGCATCGCTCCACGAGTGTTCCCCGTTAGCCCCACTCAGGTGTATGTGAATGGCGCAAGCACTTATGTCACACTCTATAACTTCTCCACAGGCTCTATCCTTGACAGCATGGACGGCAATGCAGCCATCAAGCCCGCCAATACCGGCAGCAACGGCTTTGCTATGTTCGACATGGGCGGAAAGGCCTACATGCTTTACCCCTATGGCGACCATTTAGCCGACGACGGATATCGCTTCATGCTCGTCCAGAGCAACGGTGCAAGCACATCCTTTAAGGACTTTGGCCACATGTGGACATTCCCCACACGCGGCTTGGGCGACGTCAACAGCAGCACATGGGATGCCCCCTGCTGCGTCACCAACGGAGCTAATTCGGCCGAGAAACGCATCTACGTCTATGTGCCTGGCAACGGTCTGGCGGCTTACACCCTGCGTGACGCCAGCGCTATCCCTGGCGATGTCAACCTCGACGGTGTGCTAGATGTTACCGATGTGAACTGCGTTATCAACGTGTTGCTTGGCAATGTGCCCGAAAGCACGTATGACGGACGAGCCGACGTGAACGGCGACGGCATAGTTGACATCTCCGACGTCAACGCCATCATCCGATTGGTCATGAATTCCTAAATTTCAAGAAATCTCACAACACCTCTTTCACAAGGCCCCATGCCCGGCGGTTCTCCGCCGGGCATTTTTCTGCATCCTCACCCCAGTTCCCCGTCCTTCCTTTCCCCCAAGAGAGCCCCCGTGCCCGGCAGTTCTCCGCCGGGAGTGTCTATAAAAAAATCCCCGAGTTGCCCGTGTTCCCCGAGTTCCCCGAGTGGAAAAGAGAGGTTTGAGTTCCCCGAGAGGAAACCGTGTTAATAAAACTGAAAATATATAGATAATGATTAAATCAATGCAATCGGGTGAACTTTTAACTATTCATGTTCACATTATTTAATAAAAAATGTGTAAGTTTGTAACTGATTATGCGGTATTATGCCGTGTGGTCACGTGTTGCTTTTGGTAATATTAACATAAACAAATAAAAACCAAAAACTTATGAGAAAACAGTTAATGCTTCTGTTGTTTTCCGTATTAGCGGTGATGGGTTATGCCCGCACTGTGACCGGAGTTGTGACACAGGCTTCTGACGGCGACGTGGTTATCGGCGCTACTGTTCAGGTGCATGGCACGACTAGGGGTACAGCCACCGACTTCGACGGAAAATACTCGATCGATGTCAACGACGGTGAAACCCTTGACATCTCGTTTGTGGGTATGGTCCCTGTTTCTATTAAGGTAACTGCCGGAAAATCAGTTATCAACGTCGAAATGAAGGAGGATGCCCAAGTTCTTGACGCGGTTGTTGTGACCGCGATGGGTCAAACTCAGGAAAAGAAGAAACTGAACTTCGCGGTTCAGCAACTCAACAGCGACCAGGTCACTGCCGGCGGTAGTGCCAACTTTGCTAACTCGCTGCAAGGTAAGGTGGCTGGTTTGCAGGTGGGTACCGGTGGTGGTTCGCCCAACTCTTCTACCCAGGTGATCATCCGCGCGATTTCTTCAGTCAACAACTCACAGAGCAATGAGCCTCTTATCATCGTCGATGGTGTGGCTATGAAGAGCAGCAGTGCAACTTCGCTGGGCGACATCAACCCCAACGACATCGAGAGCATGTCAGTGCTCAAGGGTGCGGCTGCTTCGGCTCTTTACGGCCAGGAGGCTGCCAACGGCGTTATCATGATCACCACCAAGAGCGGTGCTAAGGACGGCACGCTCAACGTGACTGCTTCGGCTAGCGTGGAGATCAGCAACGCTATGCGCGTGCCCAAGCTGCAAAGCCTCTTCGCTCCCGGTAGCAAGGGTATGTATAAGGAGAACTCTTCAACTGGTGGTTGGGGTCCCTATATCCAACCTGGCGAGCAGACCTACAACAATCTGGGCAATTTCCTCGGCACTGGTATCCAGCAGAAGTATGATGCTTCTATCTCGGGCGGTACTGAGAAATTCAACTCATATGCTTCGGTTTCTTACCTCGACAGCGAGGGTATCGTCCCCAAGGACTACAAGAAGCAGTTCATAGCTTTCTTGAAGAGCTCATTCAACCCCAGCAAGCAGGTTAACTTCCAGTTGTCAATGAACTTCACCGACACCCAGTCTCGCGGTTTCGGTAACTCAATGTCATCAATCTATGCTTGGGGCATCAACAAGAATATGGCCGACTATCAGACTCTCGAGGGTCATGTGAACTGGCGTGCTCGCTACGACCACTGGGACGAACTCACCGACCTTGAGCGCATCAACTGCGGCGCTTCTCCCTACTATGGTCGTTACAACGATAAGTCTGTCACCAAGAGCAACCACTTCGTGCTCAACGGTCAGGCTAGTTACACTCCCATCGAGGACCTCGTGATTACTGGCCGCGTGGGATACGACAAGAGTTTCAGCTCTTATGATTCTTACTCAATTCCCCGCCTCTACGACGGTGACTTGCGTGACCCCAACGACGAGAAGGTCATCCAGGCATTGAGTGGCAGCCAGAGCATCTACGGCTCTTACAGCTTCCAACCCTCTCAGTCACAGATGATCAACCTCCAGGGTCTTGTTACCTATAAGAAGACTTTTGCCGAGGACTTCACTTTCAACGCTCTCTTTGGTGCTGAGTACAAGAGAGGCAGCAGCTGGGAAGCTTCAATCTATGGTGAGCACTTCCAGCTGGGCGGTGACTATTATAGCTTCATGAACACCAACTTCAACGATGGTGACCTCTTGAAGGACAATCACCCCACGCTCTACCACCGCCAGTATGACAAGTATGGTTACTTCGGCGAGCTCCGCTTCGACTACAAGGGCATGGCTCAGCTCTCAGCAACCTATCGTCACGACGGTTCTTCTCGCTTCAAACAGGCTCCCGAGACTTCTTACAACTACCCCTCAATCACTGCCGGTGTGATTTTCAGCGAGCTCTTCCACCTCCAGAACAAGTGGTTCAGCTATGGTAAGATCCGTGGTAACTGGGCAAAGGTAGGTAAGGACGGTCCTGCTTATCTGTTCACCGACACTTACAAGCAGTGGGTTACATTCCCCGACGGCGGTTATGGTGTTGACCCCACTATCGGACGTGCTTATGACCTCCATCCCGAGATGACCAGCACATGGGAAATCGGTGCCGACCTGCGCTTCTTCAATAGCCGCACTCGCCTCGACATCGCTTACTACTCAACCACCGTTGACAACCAGATTGTAACAGTACGCGTTTCGCCTGCTTCTGGTATGATTCTCCAAACCCGCAATGAGGGTGCCATCGAGAACCGCGGTCTTGAGCTCACTCTTAACCAAGACATCATCAAGACCAATGACTTCGAGTGGACTGCTCTGTTGAACTACTCATTCAACCGCGGTAAGGTGCTCAGCCTTCCCGACGACGTGATTGAGATTCAGGGTACACAGTATGGCGACATCTTCCCCGTGGCTCGCCTCGGTGGTTCTACTACCGGTATCTCTGGTAAGGACTACAGCCGTGATCCCCAGGGCAACGTGATTTGCGATGCCAATGGTTATCCCATCATCGACTCGGCTAAGGGTATCTACATCGGTAACCGTGAGCCCAAGTTCCTGCTCGGTCTCGGTTCTACATTCCGCTACAAGAATGCTACTTTGTCATTCCTCTTCGACGGACGCTGTGGTGGCGACGTTGTCAACGTGACCGGACGTGGCCTCATCGGCAACGGTATGGATCATCACTTCGACAAGTACCGCAACCGCGAGATCATCTTCAACGGCGTTCAGGCTGTTACTGGTGAGGACGGAACTACAACCTACGTTAAGAACACAACTCCCGTTATTCTTGACTACAACTTCATCACCAAGTACTTCAACACAGTTTCTTCTAACTTCATTGAGGACGGTTCTTACATCCGTTTGAGTTATGTTACTCTCAATTACGACTTCACTCCCTTCTTCAAGAAGACTTGGCCTGTTAAGGGTCTCGGCCTCACTGTGACAGGACGCAACCTGCTCCTGCTCACTAAATACACAGGTAACGATCCCTCAATCCTGGCTTCAACAGCCGGTGGTACAGGTGGCATGGGCATCGACAACTACAATGTGCCCAGCACACGCAGTTTCAACGTGACTCTTAAAGCAACATTCTAAAAGGACTACATTATGAATAAGATAAAATTTATAGCACTTCTACTGCTGGCGGCTCTCGTGACCACCAGTTGCGAAGATAAACTGGACGATAACGTGAACCCCGATAAGGCTCACTCTATCGATGCCAAGGTGGGTCTGCCAGTGCTGGTGTTCTATTCAAGTCAGGTTGTCTATGACCACTCTGAGTACTATGCTTACTTCTCGCAGATGTTCACCACTGCCGCTAAGTCTTCGGTGGGTACCTATTCTTATAAGAGCGAGTGGGAAATGCTCACCATGAACCGTCACCCCATGTGGCGTCGTCATTTCTATGACATCGGTAAGAATGCAGTTAATCTTGTGGCTAATTCACAAGCAATCAATTCGCCCAACTACGAGCTCATCGCACGCACTATCAAGCTCATGTCAACTCAGTTGACTACCGATGCTTTCGGCGACATGCCTTTGAGCCAGGCTTACCAGAGCAATGCACCTTCTTACGACACTCAGGCTTCTATCTATGCTTGGATGCTCCAGGAGGCCGATGAGCTCATCAAGATGTATGAGACTCCCGAGATCGCTCAATGCTCTACTAATCAGGAGCTCACATTCAAGGAAGACCGCATCTATGGCGGCGACCTTGAGAAGTGGAAAGGTCTCGTCTATGCAGTGAAGGCTCGTCTGCTGCTCCGCAATATCCCCAACGTGGACGTGAGCCACGCCACTTGCCAGAAAATCTATGATGCTGCCGATGCCGCTATCAAGCAGTGGCGCAAGGGCGACAAGATGTATGGCGACTGGTTCGGTAACGAGCCTCGTTACAATTACAGCGGCGGTACTGGCGAGCAGAACGCTGTGTGGAGTATCGCGCAGCCCAAGATCAACTCTTGGGAGTCTCGCGACAACAAGCTCGGCGACGCTATTCCATCTAAATTCTTCATGGTTGACCTCATGGGTCTGCACGATCCCGAGAGCGAGATTAAGTGCGGTCTGGGTGACTCTCGTATGCTTTATGCCAACGACCCCCGCGTGGCTCTGTTGATGACTGCTCGTTCTGGCCCTCAAACTGCTTCTAACCCTGCTTCACAGGACAAGATGCGTTTCCTTGAGAATAACATCGGTATGGGTACTTCTTTCAAGGTGGCTAACTACCCCGACCTCTACATGGGTGCTTACGCTGGTTCTACTTCGGGCTACAACCCCTTGTTCACAATGGAGGAACTTTACTTCATCAAGGCCGAGGCTTTGTACTGGATGAACAATAAACCCGAGGCTTGCCGACTTGCTAAGGAAGCTACCGAGCACAATATCGAGCGTCATCTCGAAGCCTTCTTCAAAAACTATCCCAACGAGAACTACAAGCCTGATACTGACAACAAGTATCCCGGTGTAGCCAAGGGTAACAAGGTGGGCTTCCTCCAGGCTCAATACTGGAATGCCGACGTTAACGCATTCCTCAACAACGAGGAACTGCTCAACGCTAAGGGTACTAGCGCACTCGTTAAGAAGGTTACTGATCGTGGTAACAAGCACTGGTTCTTCAACCCCGCAGAATACACATTGAGCGACCTCATGCAGCAGAAGTACATCGCCATGTACCTGCAGCCCGAGCAGTGGACCGACATGCGCCGTTACCATTACAGCAACAAGCGCAATAACTACGGTATTGGCGATGCCAAGGAAATTGTATATCCCACCCTGCGTCGTCCCTACAACCTCTATGCTGCTTACTGGATCGACGGCCTCACTGAGGATCAGAAGGAGAACACTTGGATCCAGCGCATCAACTACGACCCCGAGACCGAGGAGAAGTACAACCGTGCTGAACTCCAGCGACTGGGAGCTTACAAGAACTACAAGTGGCTCCAGGAACCCATGATCTGGTCTCACAAGTATGGTGAGGTTAAATCTCTCACAGGTGAGTAA
>JAGHSP010000037.1 GCA_018065815.1 Candidatus Sodaliphilus limicaballi
CTCGCGGTGGACACCCTTGCCTTCGGCTATAGCCTTCCCACTGTTAGGGCGGCTTGGGGACTTGCACCCGTTAGAATACGTTCGTGCTGGGCGAACCAAAAAACTGCCAAACCATTGTCGGTCGGCAGTCTATGTTTTGTTGTTAAGGGTGGGGGCTATTGATTATGGGAGGTTGTGTCGCCCATTCTTCATATCCCCCACACTTTGTTTGCTGCGTGGTTTTATTTACATTCCTTGAGGAGTTCGAGGACGGCTGTCTTGAGTTGGGCGTCCTGGCCTTTGACTACCTCGGCGGGGTCGTTAGCGACCTTGACGTCGGGCTCTAGCTGGGTGTTCTCCAGATAAGAGCCGTCGGGCAGACGGTAACCGATGATGGGGATACCGAAGATGAGGCTGTTGTCCTGCAGGGTCTCCCACGACACGCTGGTCATGGTGCCGGGAACTGGCATACCCACGATCTTGCCGATGCCCTGGTGCTGATATACCCAGGGGGTGCCGTGTGCGTTGCTGTAGCAAGCCTCGGCGGTGAGCATGATTGACGGTTTGTTCCATCGGCGGCTGGGCATGTCGCAAGCCTCGCGTCCGCGCACGACTTGTGTGAAGTATTTCTTGCCGCTGAACAGCACTTCGATATCTTCGTGCAGGCGTCCGCCGCCATTGAAGCGCACGTCGATCACGATGCCGTCTTTCTTGTTGTACTTGCCGAGTACCTGGCTGTACACCTCGCGGTAACTCTCGTCGTTCATGCTCTTGATGTGAACGTAGCCCAGGCGTCCGCCCGAGAGGCTATCCACGACGTGGGCGTTGTGCTTGACCCAGCGATTGTAGAGCATGTCGTTCTGCGCGCTCTTGCTGATGGGGAGGATCACTTCTTCCCAGCGGTCGCCGCCCTTGGGGTTGTAGAGCGACACGAGGGTCTTCTTGCCAGCAAGGCCGGCGAGCAGAATTGAGTAGTCATTCTCTCCCTCGATGGCTGTGCCGTTGATTTTCTCAACAATCACGCCAGGCTTAACCTTGGAGGATGCTTTGCCGAAGGGACCCTTGGCGAGCACTTCGTCAACCTTGAGGCCCTTGCCGGTGTAGGTGAGGTCAAACAGCAGGCCCAGGCATGCTGTTGCCTCGCCGCTGCTGGGATAGTAGCGGCCGCCGGTGTGCGACACATTGAGTTCGCCCAGGTATTCGCTCAACAGGTTGGCAAAGTCGTAGTTGTTGTTGATGTGGGGAAGGAACTTGCGGTAAACCTCGGTGAGGTCGTCCCACTTCACACCGTGGAAGTTAAGGTTGTAGAAACGTTTAGCCACCTGGCGGTGAACGTGCTCAAACATGTAGTCGCGCTCGGCGGCGAGGTCCATCTTGAATGCACCCTGATAGGTGATGGGAGTGAGCTTGTCACTGCTCACGGTGAGTTTGTTCATTGTGCTGCCCAGGATGAATATTTCCTTGCCGTCCTTGCTCATCTGCATCGATGCGCTGCCGCTGTTCATCTTGTTGACCAGCTTGGTGCTGTGCTTGCGCATGTCGAGTTTCCACAGGTCGAAGCCACCTTCGAACTTTGAAAGGTAGTACAGGTTCTCGCCGTCGTTGGTGAGCATGGCGCCCGCTATGCTGCTTGAATTGGGAGTGAGTCGCACCACACGGTCCTCGATGCCGTCGAGTTCCACCACGATGTCTTTCTTCTCATCCTTCTTTTCGTCGGCCTTCTTGTCATCTTTCTTGTCGTCCTTTTTCTTCTCGTCTTTCTTCTTGTCGGCTTCTTTCTTCTGCTCCTTCTCTACTTCTTTGAGCAGCTCGTAGTCCTCCTTGCTCAGGCGGTACTTGTCGTAGGCTTCCTGGTTGACGAAGCACAGCAGCACGTCGTCCTGCGATCCCCACGAAGCGTGGCTGCGCATACCGTAACGGTTGCTGGTAAAGAGGATAGCGTTGCCCTCGAGCACCCACTTGGGACTCTCGCTGAAGTAGCCGCTAGAAGTGATGTTGGTCACCTTGCCACCCTCGGCGCTCACGATGCCCACGTCGCTGTAAGGGTCACGCTGGTTGCCTATCATCTCGAGGGTGAACCACTTGCCGTCGGGCGACCAGTTGTAGTTGAAGCCGCCGTTGGTCTCATACCATGTGCTGCCGTCGGTCACGGTTGTCACCTTGTTGCTCTTGATGTCCAGGACTTTGAGCTTGGTGCGGTCCTCGATGAACGCCACCTTCTTGCCGTCGGGGCTAGCCTTGGGCAATGCGCGCTCAACGGTGGTTGAGGGGAGCAGTATTTCTTCCTTGATGGTGGTAGCGTTGGGGAAGTTAAGGTCTTCCTTGCGCTCGATAGTGGCCTTCACGAGCTGCCAGTTGCCATTGCGCTCGCTGGCATAGACGAGCGTGCGGTTATCGACCCATGTGGGGTCATCCTCGGCCTGGGCAGTGGCGGTGATGCACTTGGTGGTGTTATATTCAACCGAAGTGACGAATATCTCGCCGCGATAGACGAATGCCACCTGCTTGCCGTCGGGCGATACCGATGCGCTCGAAGCACCTTTTGAGGCTGTCATGCGAGTGATCTGGTCGCTGTCGTCGTGGAACAGGTCGATTGCCACCTTGCTGGGCTTGCCGCCGTCGGTCTGGGTGTAAATCTCGCCGTCGTAGGTGTAGCATAGGGTGCCGTTCTGGGCAACAGAGAGGAAACGCACGGGATTGCCCTTGAACGATGTCACAGCCTTTGCCTTGTTATCACCGATGGGCATCTTATACACGTTGAACGAACCTCCATTGCGTTCGCTCAGGAAATACATGCTCTTGCCGTCGGGGCTGAGCACGGGGGTGCGGTCCTCGCCGGCGTGTGCTGTGAGGTTGGTGTGCTTGCCGGTGGCAAAGTCATAGCGCCACAGGTCGCGGGTCACCGATGAGGTGTGGTGCTTGCGCAAGGCGTCTTCCATGCCCTTCTGGTCCTGATAGAGGAAGAACTTTCCCTTGGGATCCATGCACACTTCCTCGGCAGGGGTGCCTATCACCTGGGTGGTGACACCACCGCTCACGGGCACCTTGTAAAGCTCGGTGAGACGGCCCGAGGGGAACAGGATGCTTGATGCAGGGTCCTGGATGCTTGCCGAGAAGTAGATGTACTTGCCATCGGGGCTGAATGTCCACGGGGTTTCGCTCGACGAGTTGAATGTGAGCTGCGTGGGAGCACCGCCGTCGGCCGGCATAACGAAAATATCAAAATTGCCCTTGCGGTCGCTGGCAAAAGCAATCTGCTTGCCATCGGGCGACCACACAGGATTCATTTCATAACTAGCCTGCGAGGTGAGTTGCAGGGCTTTGCCGCCAGCGGCAGGCACGCGATAGATGTCACCCTTGTAGGTGAACACGATGCTCTTGCCATCGGGCGAAATCTGTGCATAGCGTGTCCACAGCGGGGTCACCGCGCTTGCGCCGATGCTTGCCAGTGCCATCAAGGCACATGTAATAATTGATTTCTTCATATTCGGTTATATAAGTTTTTTTAATTTCAATCGTTAACTTGCAAAATTACAAACAAATTGCGAGAAAAGCAACAACTAAATTGAATAAGAACCGATTTTGTTATTGGATTTTTGTTCTACGGTTGCGACTTTCCTCACAGAGGCGCAGAGGACACAGAGTTTTTTTGTTATTCTTTCTAAACAAAACAACAAAATGAGCCAGATTTTTTGCATCCAGGAATTTCAAGTGAAAAGGCGCTACGCTTGAAATTCACTAAAAATCAACATAAAATATAATTTCTCAACAACAGCAATTTGCAGATTACAACCTCTGTTTAGATATTTTTAGTTTATTTTCAGTATATTTCAAGCGCAGCGCCATAATCTGTTTTATGTGTCAATAGACCAGATTAAGCTGGATTTTTGCACTTCGTTTTTGAATGTGGGTTGGATTTTTGGTAACTTTGCAGAGTTTTTTTACTAGCAACTTGGAAATATGTGGATATTACTGGCAATGGCGTCGGCTCTGGGCCTGGGCGTCTATGACATATTCAAGAAGAAGTCCCTCACGGGCAACGATGTGTTCATGGTGCTGTTTTGCACCACAGCGGTGAGCACGCTGCTGCTGTCGCCCTACATCGTGATGGATGCCATGGAAGAGACGCAGTCGCTGGGCGATTCCACGCGGGGCTTGCTGCTGCTCATGGGCAAGGCTGTGATAGTGCTGTCGTCGTGGGCGCTCGGATATGCCGCCATCAAGCACTTGCCGCTCACCATAACCGGCCCCATCAATGCCACTCGCCCGCTCATGGTGCTTGTGGGCGCACTGCTCATCTTCGGCGAGAGCCTCAACCTGTGGCAGTGGGGCGGCATCGTGCTGGGAGTGTGCTCGCTGCTGTTCATCAGCCGGCTAGGGCGCAAGGAAGGATTCACGCATGAGCATGCCAAGTGGCTGTGGTGTAGCATGGGAGCCGCTGTCACGGGCGCTTTGAGCGGACTCTACGACCGCCACCTCATGACCATGCTCAATCCGCTCGAAGTGCAGTCGTGGTACTCGCTGTTCCAGACCATAATCATGGCAGTGATCGTGCTTGCCATGTATCTCACTGGGCACAAGCCCAAAGGATTCAGATGGGTGTGGACCATACCCATGATTTCCGTTTGCCTCACACTTGCCGACATCGCCTATTTCTACTCGCTGTCGCAGCCCGACGCCAAGATTGCCGTGGTGTCGATGATGCGCCGCGGCAGCGTGATAGTGTCGTTCCTCTACGGCGTGATAGTGCTCAAAGAGAAGAACGCACGCATGAAGGCCCTAGACCTGCTGTTGTTGCTCGTTGGCCTAATCCTGCTAGCCATCGGCTCGCAAAAGTGAAACGAGCTTTTTTGACATAAGGACTCACAAGAGCAACTATTCAATAATAACTTTTCTTGCTGACACCCCGCGCGGATTTCACTGATTACACAGATTTAATGAGATTAGTGAGATTCGCGTGGGGAGTCTACAAAAATGTTGGTATATAGTTATGTTCTAAATCTTGTTTTTCTCTGTGTCGGTGAGATTGACGGTCTGCTCCACGTTGTAGCGGGGACGTCCTTTGACTTCGATATAAATCTTGCCTATGTACTCTCCCACTACGCCCAGGCTCATGAGCACACAGCCGCCAATGAACCATAGCGACAGGATGAGCGAAGCCCAGCCGCTCACGGCACGGTGGGTGAAATAAGCAATGAGCACATACACCAGCATGCAGAATGCGATAAACAGGAAGATGAGCCCCAGCGAGAACACCATGCGCACGGGCTTGATGCTGAACGACGTGATGCCATCGACGGCAAAGGAAATCATCTTGCCCAGCGGATACTTGCTCACGCCTGCCGTGCGCGCCGTGCGGTTGTAATACACGCAGTCGCTGCGGTAGCCCACCAGCGGCACAATGCCGCGCAAGAACAGGTTGCGCTCGCCGTAACGCATCAGCTGCGCCACGGCACGGCTGCTCATCAAGCGAAAGTCGGCATGGTTATACACCGTCTTCACACCCAGGTGAGCCATCGTGCGATAGAATGCCTGGGCAGTGGTGTGCTTGAACCATGAGTCAGTCTTGCGCTCGCGACGCACGCCATACACGATGTCGCACCCCGCCTCATACCGGTCAACCATCTGCGTTATCACCTCGCAGTCGTCTTGCAGGTCGGCATCGATGGTCACCATGATGTGTGCATGGGGCAACGCCGCTTCAAGTCCGGCGACAAGGGCATTCTGGTGGCCCACGTTCGCGGCTAGTTTCACTGCCGTCACTTGCTCGTGGCCATGCGAGATCGTGCTGATGACGCTCCAAGTGCCGTCGGTCGATCCGTCATCGACATACAGCACCCGGCTCAATGGCGACACACGCCGAGCCTCTACCAGAGCATTCAGCAACGCCAGCAGCCTCGCGTTTGTCTCGGGCAAGACCTCTTGCTCGTTAAAGCACGGGACAACGATGTATAAAACGTCGGTTATCATATCATCGCAAAATTACTAACAAATTGCGAAACTACCAGATTTCCTTCGCTCATCAGCAGGGCAACCGCATCAAAACTTGCCAAAACATCCCGACTTCCCCCACGGAGTATTGGATCAGGTTATGGACCTAAAATGATGGGGGAAACAAAAAAAACAACATCTTGTAGGAATATAACTGCCAACACTTTTGTGTAACATGAGGATGTTGGTAACTATTCAGCAATAGAACTCCCCGCGCGGATCTCACTGAACTCACTGATTTTTTTCATTGAAAATATATTAACAATTAGAGGCTGAAAGCCGACACGCACAAAGCTTGCTTTGGGCACATAACCCCCACCGAAGGGAGTGAAACGACTGCCGGTGGGGGGGTGTGAAG